>JAEZAR010000058.1 GCA_023430425.1 Actinomycetes bacterium
GTCCAGGGGCAGCCCCTCGCGCAGGCGGACACCGAGGAGCGTGCGCTCGAGCCCGACGTCCGCGGGCCCGAGCAGCTCCCGGGCGGCCGCGGGGCTGCGACCCGCAGCGAGGCGCTCGGCGTAGGCCCGCGGGTGCTTGACGTTCCACCAGCGCACCGCGCGGTCCCCGGCCCCGATGTGCGAGTGCGCGCCCGGCCCGACGCCCCACCAGTCCGCGCCCCGCCAGTAGGCGAGGTTGTGGCGGCAGGCGTCGGCGTCGGTCCGCGCCCAGTTGCTCACCTCGTACCAGGTCAGGCCGGCCGCCGCGAGGACCTCGTCGGCGAGCTCGTACTTCGCCGCCTCGTCGTCGGGGTCGGGCTCCGGAAGCAGGCCGCGCCGCACCTGGGCCGCCATCCGGGTTCCCTGCTCGACGACGAGGGCGTACGCCGACACGTGGTCCACCTCGAGCGCGACGACGGCGTCCAGCGACCGGCGCCAGTCGTCCAGCGACTCCCCCGGCGTGCCGTAGATGAGGTCGAGCGAGACCGCCAGGCCGGCGTCGCGGGCCCACGCCACGACGTCGGGCACCCGGGCCGGGTCGTGGGTCCGGTCCAGCGTCGCGAGGACGTGCGGGACCGCCGACTGCACCCCGAACGACACGCGCGTGACACCCGCCGCCGCGAGGTCGGCGAGCGAGCCGGGGGTGACCGAGTCCGGGTTCGCCTCCGTGGTGACCTCCGCCCCGGGAGCCAGGCCCCAGGCCTCCTCGACCGCACGCAGGAGGTGCGCGAGGTCGGCGCTCGGCAGGACCGTCGGGGTCCCGCCACCGAGGAAGACGGTGTCGACCGGCCGGCTCCCGCGGCCGGCCTGCTCGAGGACCCGCCGCGCCAAGGCCGTCTCGGCGACGGCGGTGCGCGCGTAGGAGGCCTGGTCACCGCCTCCCCCGAGCTCGGCGGCGGTGTAGGTGTTGAAGTCGCAGTACCCGCACCGCACCCGGCAGAAGGGGACGTGCACGTACACCCCGAACCCGGCGGTGGTCGGGGGCGACTCGCCCACCCACGCCGGCAGCGCGCCGTCGCCGGGCACGGTCTCGCCCTCGGGCAGGGCCGGGGGCGTCATGGGCGGGCTCCGGGCTGGCTCACGCCGCCCATCGTCGCACCGCGCCCGCCCGCTCCCCGTGGTGACGTCGGGTGTTGACTTCGAGCGCACTCCAACTTCTACCGTCGCGTCATGACCACCCTGACGGACCCGGGCCTGACGATCGACGAGGCCGCCGGGCGCACCGGCGTCTCCGCCCACACGCTGCGGTACTACGAGCGCATCGGCCTGCTGGCCGAGGTCCCGCGGGGCCCCGGCGGCCACCGCCGCTACACGGACGCCGACATCGGCGCCGTCGTGTTCCTCACCCTGCTGCGCCAGACGGGCATGTCGATCCGGGACATGCAGCGGTTCGTGGACCTGACCCGGCAGGGCGACCACACGATCGCCCAGCGCGTGGAGGTGCTCTCCGGGCACCGGGAGCAGCTCGTCGCGCAGCTGGCGCTCCTGAACCGGCACCTGGCTGCGCTCGACCACAAGATCGGCATCTACCGGGCGATGCTCGCCGCGCCCGCCCAGGAGGACCAGGCATGAGGACCGTCGAGCTCGGGACCACCGGCGAGAAGGTCAGCCGCATCGCGCTCGGGGCGATGCCGATGGGCACGATCGCGGACGAGGAGTCGTCCGTCGCGCTGCTCGACCGGTTCGTCGGGGACGGCGGCACCTTCGTCGACACCGCCGACTGCTACGCCTGGTGGTGGGCGAGGGGCACCGAGGGTGGGCAGAGCGAGGACCTGCTCGGACGCTGGATGGCGAGCCGCGGCAACCGCGACCAGGTGTTCCTCGCCACCAAGGGCACCGCGCGGGTACGGCACCTGGACCAGGTGTGGCCGGCGGACGCCGCCGACCCCGACTGGGACGTCGCGCGGCGCAGCTTCGTCGGCGCCGGGGCACGCGTGCTGCGGGAGTCGCTCGAGGCGAGCCTGCGGCGGCTGCGCACGGACCGCGTCGACCTGTACTACGTGCACGTCGACGACCGGTCCACGCCGCTGGAGGAGACGCTGACGACGCTGGCCGAGCTCGTCGCGGAGGGCAAGGTCCGCCACGTCGGCTGGTCCAACGTGCGCACCTGGCGGCTGGAGCGGATCCGCCGGCTCTGCGCGGCGAACGGCTGGCCGGCGCCCGTGGCCGTGCAGCAGGAGCACTCCTACCTGCACCGGCGGCCCGGCCTGGACACCGCCTCCGTGGTCGACGGCGAGCAGCTGGACTACCTGCGCGAGCACCCCGACCTGACCCTGGTCGCCTACTCGCCGGTGCTCAAGGGCGTCTACGACCTGCCCGACGCCGACCGCGAGGCCCACTACCTGTGGCAGGGCACCTACGCCGGCGAGCACCAGCGGGCCCAGCTCGCCGCGGTGCGCGACGTCGCCGACGACCTGGGCGTGCGGCCGAGCCAGGTGGTGCTGGCGTGGCTCCTCGCCCAGGAGGCGCCGCGCGTCGTGCCCCTGGTGGGCACGTCCCGGGTGAGCCGGTACGAGGAGGCGGCGGCCGCGCTGTCCCTGGAGCTGACGCCCGAGCACCTGGCCCACCTCGCGGACGTCGGGGGCTGAGCCCGGCGCCCACGCGGCCGGAGCGCTACTTCCGCGCCTTCTCCTTGTCCACGGTGGCCTCGGACGACAGCGCCGCGATGAAGGCCTCCTGCGGCACCTCGACGCGCCCGATCGTCTTCATCCGCTTCTTGCCCTCCTTCTGCTTCTCGAGCAGCTTGCGCTTGCGCGTGATGTCGCCGCCGTAGCACTTGGCCAGGACGTCCTTGCGCAGCGCGCGCACGTTCTCGCGGGCGATCACGCGGGCGCCGACGGCGGCCTGGATCGGCACCTCGAACTGCTGCCGCGGGATGAGCGCCTTCAGCTTTCCGGCCATCGCGACGCCGTACGCGTACGCCTTCTCCTTGTGGACGATCGCGCTGAAGGCGTCCACCTGCTCGCCCTGGAGCAGGATGTCCACCTTGACGAGGTCGCCCGGCTGCTCGCCGGCCTGCTCGTAGTCGAGGGAGGCGTAGCCGCGCGTCCGGGACTTCAGCGCGTCGAAGAAGTCGAACACGATCTCCGCGAGCGGGAGCGTGTACCGCATCTCCACGCGCTCCGGCGAGAGGTAGTCCATGCCGAGCAGCTCGCCGCGGCGCGCCTGGCACAGCTCCATGATCGAGCCGATGAACTCGCTCGGCGCGAGGATGGTCGCGCGGACGATGGGCTCGCGGACCTCGGCGACCTTCCCGCCGGGGAACTCGCTCGGGTTCGTCACGGTGAGCACCGTGCGGTCCTCCATCGTCACGGTGTAGACCACGTTCGGCGCCGTCGAGATGAGGTCGAGGTCGAACTCGCGCTCGAGCCGCTCACGCACGATCTCCAGGTGCAGGAGGCCGAGGAAGCCGACCCGGAACCCGAACCCCAGGGCCACGGAGGTCTCCGGCTCGTAGGTGAGCGCGGCGTCGTTGAGCTTGAGCTTGTCCAGGGCGTCCCGCAGCACCGGGTAGTCCGACCCGTCGATCGGGTACAGGCCCGAGTAGACCATCGGCTTGGGGTCGGCGTAGCCCGCCAGCGAGCTCACCGCCGGACGGACGGCGTCGGTCACTGTGTCGCCGACCTTGGACTGGCGCACGTCCTTGACGCCCGTGATCAGGTAGCCCACCTCGCCGACGCCGAGCCCGCGCGTCGGCACGGGCTCCGGGGAGATCACGCCGATCTCCAGCAGCTCGTGGGTCGCCTTCGTCGACATCATCGCGATGCGCTCGCGGTGCGTGAGCCGGCCGTCGACGACGCGGACGTAGGTCACGACCCCGCGGTAGGTGTCGTACACGGAGTCGAAGATCATCGCGCGCGCGGCGGCGTCGGGGTCACCCTGGGGGGCGGGGACCTCCTGGACGATGCGGTCCAGCAGCGCGGCGACGCCCTCCCCGGTCTTGCCGGAGACGCGGAGCACATCGGCCGGCTCGCCGCCCACCAGCCCGGCGATCTCGTCGGCGTACCGCTCGGGCTGCGCCGCCGGGAGGTCGATCTTGTTGAGCACGGGGATGATCGCGAGGTCGTTCTCCATCGCGAGGTACAGGTTCGCCAGGGTCTGCGCCTCGATCCCCTGGGCCGCGTCGACGAGCAGCACGGCCCCCTCGCACGCCGCGAGCGACCGGGACACCTCGTAGGTGAAGTCGACGTGGCCGGGGGTGTCGATCATGTTGAGGGCGTAGGCCGCCGGCCGGCCGTCCGCGCCGGCCACGGCCCAGGTCATCCGCACCGCCTGCGACTTGATCGTGATGCCGCGCTCGCGCTCGATGTCCATCCGGTCCAGGTACTGCTCGCGCATCGCCCGCGCGTCGACGACGCCGGTGAGCTGCAGCATCCGGTCCGCCAGCGTCGACTTGCCGTGGTCGATGTGGGCGATGATGCAGAAGTTGCGCAGCAGGTGCGCCGGCGTCGCCGCGGGCTGCACCTGTGCGCTCAGGGCGGCATCGGGGATGGGGCTCAAGGGGTGGCGCTCCGGTCGTCTGCTGGGTCTGCGCACCATGGTCCCACGACCCGGGCCTGGCCCTTGCGGCTCCGGTCCGGGCAGCGGAGGCTGGACCCGCGGCCCGGTGACCGCCGGGGCGAAGGAGCACCAGGAGGTAGGCCCATGCCGTCGTCCGTCGCCAAGATCACCGAGCTCAGCGTCCGCTCCGAGACGAGCTTCGAGGACGCCATCGCCACGGGCATCGCCCGCGCGGCGCAGACCCTGCGCAACGTCTCCGGGGCCTGGGTCAAGGACCAGAAGGTCGAGGTCAAGGACGGGAAGATCGTCGCCTACCAGGTGATGCTCGAGGTCACCTTCGTCCTCGACTGACGGCAGTGGTCCTGCGCGGCACGCCCTAGCCTGGTGCGATGCCGCGC
>JAEZAR010000070.1 GCA_023430425.1 Actinomycetes bacterium
CCTGCCGGACCCTGCGGCGCCCGGGGCTGGTCGGTGGGGGTCACTGGGCCAGGTCCCGCCGCAGGACTGTCGCCCCGTGCAGGTACACGTGCTGCACCTGCGCCCGCGGCACGTCGAGCTCGGCGTGCGCCATGAGCCGGACCACCCGCGGCAGCGCGCCCGGCACGTCGATCTCCACGGCACACATGAGGGGCACGTCTCCCATGCCCATCTCCCGCGCCGCGGTCGCCGGGAAGTCGCTGCGCAGGTCGGGCGTACAGGTGAAGACCACCGAGATCAGCGCGCCGGCGTCGATGCCGTTCGCGTCCAGCACCGCCTGCACCAGCTCGGCCGTGCGCGCGAACAGGTGCTCGCGCTCGTCGGCGTCGAGCTGCGTCGCGCCGCGGATCGCCCGCACGGTCATCCGTCGTCCTCCCCCGCCGGGCGCGTCGCCGCCGGGACGGCGGCCGGGCGCGACGGCACCCGCGGAAGGCTACCCGCGCTCACAGCCCGACCTCGGCCATCAGCGCGCCGAGCTCCTTGCGGGTCAGCTCGCGGGTGGCGCCCGGGCGCAGGTTCCCCAGGCGGACCGGCCCGATCTGCGTACGGACGAGGCGCACCACGGGATGGCCCACCGCCTCCATCAGCCGGCGGACGATCCGGTTCCGCCCCTCGTGCACGACGACCTCGACGAGCGTCCGGCCGCCGGAGGTGTCGACCACCCGGAACGAGTCGACGACGACGGGGCCGTCGTCCAGCTGCACGCCGGCGCGCAGCGCCACCCCGACCGCCGGACGGACCCGCCCCTGCACCGTCGCGAGGTAGGTCTTGCGGACGCCGTGGGAGGGGTGCGCGAGGCGGTTCGCGAGCTCGCCGTCGTTGGTCAGCAGCAGGAGGCCCTCGGTCTCCGCGTCGAGCCGGCCGACGTGGAACAGCCGCTCGGGACGGTCCGTCACGTACTGCGCCACGGACGGCCGCCCGCGCTCGTCGCTCATCGTGGACACGACCCCCGCCGGCTTGTTGAAGGCCAGCGTGACGAGGCTCGTGTCGAGCTGCACCCGCGCGCCGTCGACGTGGACGACGGCGCGGCGCGGGTCCACGCGCACGCCCAGCTCACGGACGACGACGCCGTCGACGGTGACCCGGCCGGCGGCGATGAGGTCCTCGCAGGCCCGGCGCGATCCCAGGCCGGCGCCGGCCAGCACCTTCTGCAGGCGCACGCCCTCGGGGTCGTGGACGTCGGGAGGGTCGCCCGGGCGCTGTCCGACCATCCCTCAGCCTCCCTGCTCGTCGACGGCGCCCAGCGCCTCGAGGTCGGGCAGGTACGGCGCGAGCGGCGGCAGCTGGTCCAGGCTCGTCATCCCCATCCGCTCCAGGAAGTACGGCGTCGTGCCGTACAGGACCGCGCCCGACGGCTCGGTGCCGACCTCGGCGACCAGCCCCCGGCTCACGAGCGTGCGCACGACCGACTCCACGTTGACGCCGCGGACCGCCGACACCTGTCCGCGCGTGACCGGCTGCCGGTAGGCGATGACGGCGAGCGTCTCCAGCGCCGCCTGCGTGAGCCGCGCGGCCTGCCCGTCGAGCACGAAGCGCCCGACGACGTCGGCGTGCGCGGGGGCGGAGTACACGCGCCATCCGCCGCCCGCCTCGCGCAGCTCGAACCCCCGGGGACGCCCGCCGCGCTCCCCCCGGTACTCCGCGGCCAGCTCGGCGAGCAGGGCGTCCACCTCGGGGGTCGGCAGGCCGAGCACGGTGGCGAGCTGGACCGCCGGGACCGGCTCGTCCGCCACCATGAGCACCGCCTCCAGCGCGGCCGCCGCCCCGCCCGGCAGGTCGCCCACGTCGAAGGCGAGCTCGTCCACCGAGGCGACCGCGGTGTCCGCGGCGTCCGTCGTCCCGTCCGGTGCGCTCACGCGCGTCCTCCCTCGTCGGCGGTCTCGGCCCGGGGGCCGCCGACGCCGACGGCCTGGGCCGTGGCGTCACCGGTGGCGGCCGGCGCGGCCGCGTCGTCGTAGTCGTCCTCCACGGTGACCTCCCCGGCCCCGCCCGTCCAGCGGATGCTCAGCTCGCCGAGCGGCGTCACCTGCTCGAAGGCGACGGCACCCTCCCGGTACAGCTCCAGCAGCGCGAGGAACCGCGCCACGACCACGGTGGCGGACCCGGCGTCGCGGACGAGCGAGCGGAAGGTGGCCGAGCCCGCGGTGCGCAGGCGGTCGGCGACCACCGCCGCCTGCTCCCGCACGCTCACCGTCGGCGTGTACAGGTGGCTCGTGTCCACCTCGGGCACGGGACGCGGCCGCAGCGCGTGCGCGGCCAGCACCGCGAGCTCGCCGGGGCCCATCTCGAGCACCAGCTCGGGCAGCAGCGCGGCCAGGTGCGGCTCGAGGGACACGGCCCGAGGCACGCTGCGGGCCTGCGCGGTGAGCCGCTCCCCGACCGTGGCGGCGACGTCCTTGAACGCGCGGTACTGCAGCAGCCGGGCGAACAGCAGGTCGCGCGCCTCGAGCAGCTCCAGGTCCTCGGCGTCCTCCTCGGTGGCCGGCAGCAGGCGGGCCGCCTTGAGGTCGAGCAGGGTGGCCGCGACGACGACGAACTCGCTCAGGCGCCCGAGGTCCCACGGCTCGGCGCGCGCCTCCGCGTCGCGCACGGCCGCGATGAACTCGTCGGTCACCCGCGCGAGCGCGACCTCGGTGATGTCGAGACGGTGCCGCGAGATCAGCGAGAGCAGCAGGTCGAAGGGCCCGGAGAAGTTCTCGAGGTGCACCTCGAAGGCGCCGGGGCGTGCTGCGCGGTCCGGCGCCTCCGCCGGCTCGTGCCGCGTCCCGGGGCCAGCGTCAGGCGGCATCGCCGCGGGCGACGAGCTCTCGCGCGAGCTGCCGGTAGGCGGCCGCGCCGGGGTGGGAGGGCGCGTAGGTGGTGATGGGCTCGGCCGCCACCGAGGAGTCCGGGAACTTCACGGTCCGGCCGATCACGGTGTGCAGGAGCTGGTCGCCGAACGCCTCGCGCACCCGGGCGAGCACCTCGCGCGAGTGCAGGGTGCGCGGGTCGTGCATCGTGCCGAGGATGCCGTCGATCTGCAGGCGCGGGTTGAGCCGGTCCCGGACCTTCTCGACCGTCTCGATGAGCAGCGCGACGCCGCGCAGCGCAAAGAACTCGCACTCGAGCGGGATGAGCACGCCGTGGGCCGCCGTCAGCGCGTTCACGGTGAGCAGCCCGAGCGAGGGCTGGCAGTCCACGAGGACCACGTCGTACTCCGCCTCCGCGGGACGCAGCGCCCGGGCGAGCACGGACTCGCGCGCCACCTCCCCCACGAGCTGGACCTCGGCGGCCGACAGGTCGATGTTCGCCGGCACGACGTCCAGACCGGGCACCGACGTCGGTCGCACCACGTCCGCGAGCGTCACCGCGCGCTCCATGAGGAGCGTGTAGACGGTCCTGTCGAGCTCGTGCGGGTTCACCCCGAGACCCACCGACGCGGCGCCCTGGGGGTCGAAGTCCACGACGAGGACGCGCCGGCCGTACTCGGCGAGCGCGGCGCCGAGGTTGATGGTGGTCGTGGTCTTGCCGACCCCGCCCTTCTGGTTGCACAGGGCGATGATCCGGGCCGGGCCGTGGGTGCTCAGCGGGGCGGGCTCGGGGAAGTCGGGGAGGGGGCGTCCGGCGGGGTCCGTGGTGGCGACGTCGTCCGGGCTGGTCACGCCGAGAGGCTACCGCAGCGAGGGGGTCCGGCCCCGGCGCAACTCCGGCGCCCGGGGCTCAGCGGAGCGCGCGCGGGTGGGCCAGGGCGTACACCTCGCGGAGCGAGTCCGGGGTCACGTGGGTGTAGATCTGGGTCGTGGTCACGGACGCGTGGCCGAGCAGCTCCTGGACCACGCGGACATCGGCGCCGCCGGCCAGCAGGTGCGTGGCGAACGAGTGACGCAGCGTGTGGGGGGACACCTCGTCCGCGCCCGGGATCCCCGCCCGCCGGGCGGCCTGGCGCAGGACCGCCCAGGCGCTCTGCCGGCTCAGGCGCGCGCCCCGGGAGTTGAGGAAGACCGCGGGGGTGCCGCGTCCCCCGGCCGCGAGGGCCGGCCGGGCCCGCACGAGGTAGGCGTCGACGGCCTCGCGGGCGAACGAGCCCACGGGCACCACGCGCTCCTTCGACCCCTTGCCGAGCAGCCGCGCCGACGCCCCCTCGAGGTCGAGGTCGTCGACGTCGAGGCCCACCACCTCGCTGATGCGCGCGCCCGTGGAGTACAGCAGCTCGAGCAGCGCGCGGTCGCGGAGCGGGACGGGCCCCTCCCCCTGGCCGGCCGCGTCGAGCAGCCGGGCGACGTCGTCCACGCTCATCGCCCGGGGCAGGCGGCGCGCCTGGGCGGGCGGGCGCACGTCCCCGGACGGGTCCGCGTCGGCGATGCCCTCCAGCGCGCAGAAGCGGTGCCAGCCGTGCACCGCGGCGACCACGCGGGCCGTGGAGGAGGCGGCGAGCGGTGTGCCGTCGGCACCGCTGCGCAGCGCGGTGACGAAGGCCCGCACGTCCGCCTCGGCGACGTCGGCGGGCGTGCCGGCACCGCGCGAGCGCAGGAAGGCGGTGTACCTGGCGAGGTCGCGCCGGTAGGCGGCGAGCGTGTTCCCCGCGAGGCCACGCTCGACGGCGAGGTGGTCCAGGTACGCCGCCACGGCGCGGTCGAGCCCGTCGGGGAGGTCCACCCCGGCCGACCGGTCCTCGGGCGCACCCATCACACGGGCAGGAAGGGGTCCACCGCCACAGCCAGGAACAGCACCGTGAGGTAGGTGATCGAGCCGTGGAACACGGCCATCTCGCCGAGCCGGCGGCCCGGGCGCGGCCGGCGGGCGCGCCACAGCAGGACGCCGACGGCCCACAGGAACCAGGCACCGGCGACCCCGGCGACGACCGCGTACACCCAGGTCATCGGCCCCAGCCAGACCAGCGCGAGGGACGCCGCCACCATCGCCACGGAGTAGGCGACCATCTCGACCGACACCCGCAGGTCGCTCGCCACGACGGGGAGCATGGGCACGCCCGCGGCCGCGTAGTCGCGCCGGAACCGCATCGACAGGGGCCAGTAGTGCGGCGGCGTCCAGAAGAAGACGACGAGGAAGAGGGCCACGGGTGCCCAGTCGAGGGTGCCCGTCACCGCCGCCCACCCGATGAGCACCGGCATGCAGCCCGCGATGCCGCCCCACACGATGTTCTGCGGCGTGCGCCGCTTGAGCAGCATCGTGTACCCGACGACGTACCCGAGGATCGCCAGGACGGTCAGCCCGGCCGCGAGCGGGTTCACCAGGACGAGGAACCACGCCACCGACACCACCGCGAGCACGAGGCCGAAGACCAGCGCGGCCCGGGGGGTCACGTCGCCGGTGACGAGCGGGCGCCGTCGGGTCCGCTGCATCACCTGGTCGATGTCACGGTCCAGGTACATGTTGAGGGTGTTGGCGGCCCCGGCGGCCAGCGTCCCGCCCGCCAGCGTGCCGAGCACGAGCCCGACCGAGGGGAACCCGTCGCCGACCCGCTGCTGGGCCAGGAACATCGTCGGCAGGGTCGTCACGAGCAGGAGCTCGATGATCCGTGGCTTGGTGAGCGCGACGAAGGCGGCCAGCCGCCGCACCACCCCCGGCCGGGCGCCGTGGCCCGGCCCGGTCCCGTCACCGGGGCGCGCGTCGGCGGGCGCATGGCTCGCGGTGGGCACGGGGGCGGGCTCCGTTCGGGAGGAGATGTCCGACCATGGTACGCCGCCGGGCCCCCGCTCCCCCGCGCGGGCGCCCACGGGCGGCCTCCGCCGACCGTCCACCCCCGGGGCCCCGTCCGCCGTCCCCGGCCGCGCGCCGCTAGGCTCTCAAGGAGCAGGCCGACGGCCGGTCCGAGCGCCCCGACCGACGGCCCGGCCCCGGGCACCCGGTCCCCGCGACCGGCACGCAGTGCCCCACCCACGACCCCGGACGCACCGGGCAGGAATGAGGAGCTGTGAACACGACGCCCACCGACGGGGCCACCGGCCTCGACTGGACCGAGCTCGACCGCCGGGCGGTCGACACCCTGCGGGTGCTCGCCGCCGACGCGGTGCAGAAGGTCGGCAACGGCCCCCCCGGGACGGCGATGAGCCTGGCGCCCGCGGCGTACCTGCTCTTCCAGCGCCACCTCCGCCACGACCCGGCCGACCCCCACTGGCCCGGCCGCGACCGCTTCGTGCTCTCCGCCGGTCACTCCTCGCTCACGCTCTACCTGCAGCTCTTCGCGTCCGGGTACCCGATGTCGCTCGACGACCTCAAGGCGCTGCGCACCTGGGGCTCGGCGACCCCCGGGCACCCCGAGTACCAGCACACCGAGGGCGTAGAGATCACGACCGGCCCGCTCGGCCAGGGCCTCGCGTCCGCCGTCGGCATGGCGATGGCGGCGCGCCGCGAGCGCGGCCTGCTGGACCCCGACGCCGCACCCGGCACGAGCCCCTTCGACCACATGGTGTGGGTGATCGCCAGCGACGGTGACCTGATGGAGGGCGTCACGTCCGAGGCGTCCTCGCTCGCCGGCCACCAGGAGCTCGGCAACCTCGTCGTCATCTACGACGACAACCACATCTCCATCGAGGACGACACCGACGTGTCGTTCAGCGAGGACGTCCTGGCGCGCTACGCCGCGTACGGCTGGCACACCGAGCGCGTGGACTGGACCAACGGCGGCACCGGCTACACGGAGGACGTCGAGGCGCTGTCCGCGGCGCTGGACGCCGCGCGTGCCGAGACCGGCCGGCCGTCGATCATCTCGCTGCGCACCATCATCGGCTGGCCCTCCCCGGGCAAGCAGAACACCGGCGCCATCCACGGCTCGGCGCTCGGGGGCGACGAGGTCCGGGCCCTGAAGGAGCTGCTCGGCTTCGACCCGGAGGCGACGTTCGCCGTCGAGGACGAGGTGCTCGCGCACGCCCGCGCCGTGGGGGATCGCGGCGCGCGCGCCCACGCCGACTGGGACCACCTCTTCGCCGCGTGGCGCACCGCCCAGCCCGAGCGCGCGGAGCTCTACGACCGGCTCGCCGCGCGACGCCTGCCCGCCGGGTGGTCCGACGCGCTGCCCGTCTTCCCGGCCGGCAAGGCCGTCGCGACACGGTCGGCCTCCGGCAAGGTGCTGAGCGCCCTGGCCCCGGTGCTGCCGGAGCTGTGGGGCGGCTCCGCCGACCTCGCCGGGTCCAACAACACGACCATGGACGGCGAGCCCTCGTTCCTGCCCGAGGGCCGCAGCACCAAGGCCTTCTCCGGCCACCCGTACGGCCGCACGCTGCACTTCGGCATCCGCGAGCACGCCATGGGCTCGATCCTCAACGGCATCGCGCTGCACGGCGGGACCCGGCCCTACGGCGGGACGTTCCTCGTCTTCAGCGACTACATGCGTCCCGCGGTCCGGCTCGCCGCCCTGATGAAGCTGCCCGTGACCTTCGTGTGGACCCACGACTCGATCGGCCTCGGCGAGGACGGCCCCACGCACCAGCCGGTGGAGCACCTGGCCGCGCTGCGGGCGATCCCGGGCCTGGACGTGGTGCGACCGGCCGACGCGAACGAGACCGCCTGGGCCTGGCGCACGATCCTGGAGCGCACGGACCACCCCGCGGGGCTCGTGCTCACCCGGCAGAACGTGCCGACGTTCGAGCGCGGTGACGGTGCGGCCGCCGGCGACACCCTCGCGGCGGCGGCCGGCGTGGCCCGCGGCGCGTACGTGCTCGCCGAGGCGGCGACCGGGTCCACCGACGTGCTCCTGCTCGCCACGGGCAGCGAGGTCCAGCTCGCCCTGGCGGCTCGCGAGCAGCTCGCCGCCGAGGGGATCGGCGCCCGCGTCGTCTCGATCCCGTGCCGCGAGTGGTTCGACGAACAGGACGACGCCTACCGCGCCTCGGTGCTGCCCGCCGACGTGCGGGCACGGGTCTCCGTCGAGGCGGCCGTCGCCCAGGGCTGGCGCGAGCTGGTCGGCGACGCCGGCCGCTGCGTGTCGCTCGAGCACTTCGGCGCCTCGGCGGACCACGAGACGCTGTACCGCGAGTTCGGGCTCACCCCGGAGGCGGTCGCGGCCGCCGCGAAGGCGTCGCTCGCCGACGTCGCGAGCGGCACCGTGGCGCCGGGCGGCCCCGCCCGCAGCACCGAGGGGGGCACCGGCGACCTGTGACCCCCTGAGACGCGCCGAGCCCCCGGCCGCCCGCGACGGCGGCCGGGTGGCCGGGCACCGACCGTGAGGAGCACTGGCATGACCGAGCACGTCACCACCCCCGTCGGCGGCGCCCTGCCGAGCGGCGTCCTGCTCCTGAGGAACGCCGGCGTGGCCATCTGGCTCGACGACCTGTCCCGGGAGCTGCTGCCCGACGGCCTCGCGTCGCTGGTCGGCGAGCGCGGCGTCGTCGGCGTGACGACGAACCCCACGATCTTCGCCTCGGCGCTGGCCAAGGGCCACGCCTACGACGCACAGCTGCGGGAGCTCGCGGCCGCGGGCGTCGACGTCGACGAGGCGGTGTTCCGCATCACCACCGACGACGTCCGCGCGGCCTGCGACGTCCTGGCACCTGTGCACGAGGCCACCGAGGGCCTCGACGGGCGCGTCTCCATCGAGGTCGACCCGCGCCTGGCACGGGACACCGAGGCCACGCTCGCCAGTGCCCGTCGGCTGTGGCGCACGGTCGACCGGCCCAACCTGTTCATCAAGATCCCGGCGACCGTCGAGGGCCTGCCGGCCATCACGGCGGCCGTGGCGGAGGGGATCTCCGTCAACGTCACGCTGATCTTCTCCCTCGAGCGCTACCGCGCCGTCATCGACGCCTACCGGGACGGGCTCGAGCAGGCCCGCGCCGCCGGGCGCGACCTCGCACCGATCGAGTCGGTGGCGTCGTTCTTCGTCTCGCGCGTCGACAGCGCGGTGGACGCCCGCCTGGACGAACTCGGCTCCGAGGAGGCCGCGACCCTGCGGGGGTCGATCGCCGTGGCCAACGCCCGACTGGCGTACCGGCTGCACGAGGAGAGCGTCGCGACGCCGCAGTGGCGTGAGCTGCTCGCCGCCGGCGCCCGGCCCCAGCGGCTGCTGTGGGCGTCCACCGGCGTGAAGGACCCGGCCTACCCCGACACGCTCTACGTCGACGAGCTGGTGGCCCCCGGCGTGGTGAACACCATGCCCCGGGCGACGCTCGAGGCCGTGGCCGACCACGGCACGGCGGGCGGGGACGCGGTCACGGGCGCCTACGCCGACGCGGACGACCGGCTCCGCCGCCTGGCCGACCTCGGGATCGACCTCGGCGAGGTCACCGAGCAGCTCGAGACCGAGGGCGTCGACAAGTTCGTCGCCAGCTGGGACGAGCTGCTGGGCACGGTCCGGGCGGGCCTCGAGGCGGCCCGGTGAGCCTGGGCGCGCACCCCGCGGACGACCCCGCGCACGCCGACGCCCCGGCTCCGGTCAACCCCCTGCGGGACCCCCGCGACCGGCGCCTGCCGCGGATCGCCGGCCCCTGCGGGCTGGTCATCTTCGGGGTCACCGGCGACCTCGCCCGCCGCAAGCTCATGCCCGCGGTGTACGACTTGGCCAACCGCGGGCTCCTGCCCCCCGGGTTCGCGCTCACGGGGTTCGCGCGGCGCGACTGGGAGGCGCAGGACTTCGCCCAGGTCGTCCACGACGCCGTGCAGGAGAACGCCCGCACCCCGTTCCGGGAGGCCGTCTGGGAGCAGCTCGCCGAGGGCATCCGGTTCGTGCAGGGCGAGTTCGACGACGACTCGGCGTTCGACCGGCTCAGCCGCACCGTGGCCGAGCTCGACGCCGAGCGGGGCACGGGCGGCAACCACGCGTTCTACCTGTCGGTGCCGCCCCGCGCGTTCCCGCTGGTCTGCCGCCAGCTCGCGCGCTCCGGGCTGTCGGAGCAGCCCGACGGCGCGTGGCGCCGCGTCGTCGTCGAGAAGCCGTTCGGGCACGACCTGGCGAGCGCGCGCGAGCTCAACGACGTCGTCTCGGAGGTGTTCAGCCCCGAGTCGGTCTTCCGGATCGACCACTACCTGGGCAAGGAGACCGTCCAGAACATGCTGGCGCTGCGGTTCGCCAACCAGCTGTTCGAGCCGATCTGGAACGCCAACTACGTCGACCACGTCCAGATCACCATGGCCGAGGACATCGGGATCGGCGGTCGCGCGGGGTACTACGACGGGATCGGCGCGGCCCGCGACGTGATCCAGAACCACCTCCTGCAGCTCCTCGCGCTCACCGCCATGGAGGAGCCCGTCTCGTTCGGTGCGCACGACCTGCGCGCGGAGAAGGAGAAGGTCCTCTCCGCCGTCCGGCTCCCGAAGGACCTCGCCGCCCACACCGCCCGCGGGCAGTACGCGGCCGGCTGGCAGGGCGGGGAGGAGGTCGTGGGCTACCTCGACGAGCAGGGCATCGGGCCCGACTCCACCACCGAGACCTACGCCGCGATCCGCCTGGACATCGACACGCGACGCTGGGCCGGCGTGCCCTTCTACCTGCGCACGGGCAAGCGGCTCGGCCGGCGCGTCACCGAGGTCGCCGTCATCTTCAAGAAGGCGCCGCACCTGCCGTTCGAGTCGACGGCCACGCGCGAGCTGGGCAACAACGCGCTGGTGATCCGGGTGCAGCCGGACGAGGGCGTCACCATCCGGTTCGGCGAGAAGGTGCCGGGGACGTCGATGGAGGTCCGCGACGTCACCATGGACTTCGGGTACGGGCACGCCTTCACCGAGTCCTCGCCGGAGGCCTACGAGCGGCTCATCCTCGACGTGCTGCTCGGCGACCCGCCGCTCTTCCCGCGCCACCGCGAGGTCGAGCTGTCGTGGACCATCCTCGACCCGATCACCCAGTTCTGGGCCGCGCAGGGCCGCCCGGAGCCCTACCGGTCGGGCACGTGGGGTCCGCCGTCGGCCGACGCGATGATGGCCCGGGACGGACGGGCATGGCGCCGGCCGTGACGGCCCCGACCACGGGAGGACCAGCATGATCGTCGACCTGCCGGACACCACGACCGGGGAGGTCTCCCGCCGCCTCGTGCACCTGCGGGAGGAGGGCGGCGCGGTCGCGCTCGGCCGCGTGCTCACCCTGGTCATCGACGCCGACGCGCGCGACGTCGAGGAGGCCGTCGCCGTCACCAACGACGTGAGCCGTGAGCACCCGATGCGCGTCATCGTCCTCGCGCGCGACGCCGAGGGCCCAGCGGGTCCGCGGGTCGACGCCCAGATCCGCGTCGGCGGGGACGCCGGCGCGAGCGAGGTCGTGCTGCTGCGGGCCTCCGGGGAGATGCTCGAGCACGCGGACACCCTCGTCGTCCCGCTGCTCCTGCCGGACGCTCCGATCGTCGTCTGGTGGCCCCGCGAGATCCCCGAGCGGCCCGCCGCGCACCCCATCGGGCAGATGGCGCAGCGGCGGATCACCGACTCCCTCGCGTGCGCCGACCCGATCGGCACGCTGCAGCGCCTGCGCGACGGCTACACCGCGGGCGACACGGATCTCGCGTGGACGCGGCTGACGGTCTGGCGCGGGCTGCTCGCCGCGGCGTTCGACCTGCCGCCCCACGAGCCCGTCACCGCCGCCCGCGTCTCGGGGGACGCCGCGCACCCGTCGCTGCACCTCCTGGGCGCCTGGCTCGCCCTGGCGCTGGACTCCCCCGTCGACGTCGTCGACGCCCCCGGCGCCGTCGGCATCACGCAGGTGCACCTCGAGCGCCCGTCCGGCGTGGTGGAGATCGACCGGCCCGACGGCCGTCGCGCGACGCTGCGCCATCCCGAGCAACCGGTGCGCCACGTCGCGATGCCGCTGCGCCAGCTGCGCGAGTGCCTCTCGGAGGACCTGCGGCGCATGGACGCCGACGAGGTGTACGGCGAGGTCCTGCGCACCGGCCTGGCGCGGGTGATCCGGTGAGCGCCCCCGTCGTCGTGGTGCACCCGGACGAGGGTGCTCTGGCCGCCGCGACCGCCGCGCGGCTCCTGGTGCGCCTGCTGGACGCGCAGTCGCTGCACCGCCCCGTGCACGTGGTGCTCACGGGCGGAGGGATGGGCGGTCGTGTGCTCCGCGAGGTGGCCGCCTCCCCGCTGTGCGACGCCGTGGACTGGACGGGTGTGCACGTCTGGTGGGGGGACGAGCGCTTCCTGCCCGCCGGCGACCCGGAGCGCAACGAGACGCAGGCGCGCGACGCGCTGCTCGACGCCGTGCCGCTGCCGCCCGGCAACGTGCACGCGGTCCCCGGGCGCGGAGGCGCGGTGCTGACCCCGCAGGACGCCGCCGACGCCTATGCGCGCGAGCTCGCCGCCCACGCCGGCGGGGCCGCCGGGGAGTCCGACGACGCCGGTCCCGCCGTCCCGGCCTTCGACGTCCTCATGCTCGGGGTCGGCCCGGACGGTCACGTCGCGTCGCTGTTCCCCGGGCAGGAGACCCTCGACGTCGCCGACCGGACCACCGTGGCCGTGCACGCCTCGCCCAAGCCTCCCCCGGAGCGCGTCAGCCTGACGTTCCCCGCGATCGAGGCCGCCGACGACGTGTGGCTCGTCGTCGCGGGGGCGGACAAGGCCGACGCCGTCGGGCGCGCGCTCGCGGGGGCGGACCCGCGCGACGTGCCCGCGGCGGCCGTGCGGGGCCGCTCGCGCACCCTGTGGCTCCTCGACGTCGCGGCGAGCGGCGCGCCCGACCCCACCCGTTGACCCCGGAGGGAGACCCGCCCGTGGAGCAGACCTGGCGTGCCGTGGACGACTACCTCGCGCCGCTCGTGGCCGAGGACGACGCGCTGCGGGCCGCGAACGAGGCCGCGGCGTCGGCGGGGCTGCCACCGATCCAGGTCTCCGCGCCGCAGGGGCGGCTCCTGAGCCTGCTCGCCCGTCTGCACGGGGCGCGCCGGGCGCTCGAGGTGGGCACGCTCGCGGGCTACAGCACCATCTGGCTCGCCCGGGGCCTCGCCGGGCCGGACCGGCACGTCACGACCGTCGAGCTGGACCCGCGGCACGCGGAGGTGGCCCGGGCGAACCTGGCGCGGGCCGGCCTGGCCGACGTCGTCGACGTGCGCGTGGGACGCGGCGTCGACGTGCTCGCGGCGCTCGCCGACGAGGGGGTGGCGCCGTACGACATCGTCTTCATCGACGCCGACAAGCCGTCGAACACGGCGTACCTCGAGGCCTCGCTCCGGCTCACCCGCCCGGGGGCGCTGCTCCTCGTGGACAACGTGGTGCGCGGGGGCGCCATCGCCGACGGCACGGCCGCCGACGAGCGCGTCGCGGGCTCGCGCGCGGTCGTGGAGCGGGTGGCGGGCGACCCGACGCTGGAGGGCACCGTCATCCAGACGGTGGGCAGCAAGGGGTACGACGGGTTCCTGCTGGTCCGCCGGACCGCGTGAGCCGGCGTCAGCCGCCGCGGCGCGCGCGCAGGGCGGCCAGCGCCTCGTCGAGGATCGCGGCACCGTCCTCGTCGCTGCGCCGCTCCTTCACGTACGCCAGGTGGGTCTTGTAGGGCTCGTTGCGGACGGGCTCCGGCGGGGCGTCCTTGTCCCGGCCGGCCGGGAAGCCGCACCGCGGGCAGTCCCACGTCTCCGGCGCCTCGGCGCCGGCCTCCTCCGAGAAGCTCGGTCGCGTCTCGTGCCCGTTCGCGCACCAGTACGACACCCAGAACCGCGGGGCGGCCTCGCCGCGCTCGGCCTCGCCCATCGGGCCGGCGCCGACGCGGGAGCCCCTGATCGCGCTACCACTCGCCATGACGGATCCTCAGCTCACGCGCTGGAGCAGGCCCAGCAGGATGATGACGAGCGTCCACACGAGCGCGAGCCCCACCGTCAGGCGGTTGAGGTTGCGCTCGGCGACCCCCGAGCTGCCCGCGCCGCTGGAGATGCCGCCGCCAAACATGTCGGACAGCCCGCCCCCGCGGCCCTTGTGGAGCAGCACCAGCAGCACCACGAGGACGCTGGTCAGCACCAGCAGGACTTGCAGGATGATGCGCAGTGCGTCCAACGGACAGCCCTTCGGTCTTCGGGGCGCCACGTCCCGCGGCGCTGGTCAAGGATAGGCGACGCACGGCCCGATCGGCGAAGACCTCACCCGGCGGGTACCCGCCGTGCAGGTCCGGCCGACCGGGCCGGTGCGCCGTGCCCGGGCCTCAGCCCGTGGCGTGCGACTGGTAGCGCACGATGCGGGCGAACTCCTCCGCGTCCAGGCTCGCCCCGCCGACGAGCGCGCCGTCCACGTCCGGCTCCGCCATGATCGCCGCGATGTTGCCCGACTTGACGGACCCGCCGTACAGCACGCGGACGCCGTCCGCGATCGCGGGCGAGAACATCTCGGCCAGCTTGCCCCGGACCGCCGCGCAGACCTCCTGCGCGTCCTGCGGGGTCGCGACCTCGCCCGTGCCGATGGCCCAGACGGGCTCGTACGCGACGACCACCCTGGCAGCCTGCTCGTCGGTCAGACCGGCGAGCGAGCCCTCGAGCTGGTCGAGCGTGTACTCCACGTGGCGCGCCTCCTTGCGCACGTCGAGGCCCTCCCCCACGCACACGATGGGCACGATGTCGTGGGCGAACGCGGACCGGGCCTTGGCGGCCACGAGCGCGTCGTCCTCGTGGTGGTACTGACGCCGCTCGGAGTGCCCGACGACGACGTACCGGCAGCCGAGTCGCGCGAGCATCACCGGCGAGACCTCGCCGGTGTACGCGCCCTCGGTGTGCGCCGAGACGTCCTGAGCGCCGTAGGCGAGGGACAGCTTGTCGGCGTCGACGAGGGTCTGCACCGACCGGAGGTCGGTGAAGGGCACCATGACGGCGACCTCGACGGCGCCGTAGTCGTGCTTGGCGTCCTTGAGGGTCCAGGCGAGCTTCTGGACGAGATGGGTGGCCTGGTGGTGGTCCAGGTTCATCTTCCAGTTGCCCGCCATCAGCGGGGTGCGTGCGGTGGCCACGGGCTCAGTCCTCCAGGACGGCGATGCCGGGGAGGGTCTTGCCCTCGAGCAGCTCGAGGCTCGCGCCGCCGCCGGTCGAGATGTGGCCGAACGCCGCCTCGTCGAAGCCGAGCTGGCGCACGGCCGCGGCGGAGTCGCCGCCGCCGACGATCGAGAAGCCCTCGGAGTCGACGAGCGCCTGCGCCACGGCGCGGGTGCCCTCGGCGAACGCGGGGATCTCGAACACGCCCACCGGGCCGTTCCACGCGATCGTGCGGGCCGACAGGATCGCGTCGCGGAAGAGCTCGCGCGACCGTGGTCCGATGTCGAGGCCCATCATGTCCGCGGGGATCGCGTCGGCGTCCACCGTCTGCGGCACGGCGTCGGCGGAGACGGCGTCCGCCACCACGATGTCGACGGGCAGGACGATCTCGACGCCCTTCTCCGCCGCCGAGGCGAGGTAGCCCTTGACCGTCTCGACCTGGTCCTCCTCGAGCAGGGACCGACCGACCTCGTAGCCCTTGGCCGCCAGGAACGTGAAGACCATGCCGCCGCCGATGGCGAGCTTGTCGGCCTTCTCCAGCAGGTTGGCGATGACCCCGAGCTTGTCGGAGACCTTCGAGCCGCCGAGGACGACGACGTACGGGCGCTCCGGGTCGTCGGTCGCCCGGCGCAGCGACTCCACCTCGAGCTGCACGAGGGTGCCGGCCGCGTGCGGCAGCTTGAGCGCGACGTCGTAGACGGAGGCCTGCTTGCGGTGCACGACGCCGAAGCCGTCGGACACGAACGCGTCAGCGAGGGCGACGAGCTCGTCGGCCAGCTCGCCCCGGACCGCGTCGTCCTTGGAGGTCTCGCGAGCGTCGAAGCGGATGTTCTCCAGGAGGGCGATGTCGCCGTCCTCGAGCGCGTCGACGGTGGCCTTGGCCGACTCGCCCACGACGTCCTCGGCGAGGGCCACCGGGCGACCCAGCAGCTCGGCGAGGCGGGCCGCGACGGGGGCCAGCGAGTACTTCGCCTCGGGCGCGCCCTTGGGGCGGCCGAGGTGCGCCGTCACGATCACGCGCGCCCCCGCGTCGAGCAGGGCGGTGAGGGTCGGCAGGGCGGCCCGGATCCGGCCGTCGTCGGTGATGGTCGTGCCGTCCAGCGGCACGTTGAAGTCGGAGCGGACCAGCACGCGCTTGCCGCGCAGGTCGCCCAGGTCGGCGATGGTCTTCATGCGTCCTCCAGGAAGGGGTGGAACGGCGGTTCGGGGCCCGACACGACGGCGTCCGCGCGGCCGCCGCCTCGGCGGTGGCACACGCGGACGCACGTCATGTCGTCAGGCGCTCGATGTCGTCAGGCGCTGCGGTGAGGTCAGAGCCGGTCGCCCACGTACTCGGTCAGCTTCACCAGGGCGCAGGAGTAGCCGTACTCGTTGTCGTACCAGGAGACGACCTTGACCTGGTCGCCGATCACCTTGGTCAGGCCGGCGTCGAAGATGCTCGCGTGCGGGTCGCCCACGATGTCCGTGGAGACGATCGGCTCGTCGACGTACTTCAGGACGCCCTTGAGCGGGCCCTCCGCGGCCGCCTTCATCGCGGCGTTGACCTCCTCCACCGTCACCTCGCGGCCCGCGGTGAAGGTGAGGTCCGTCGCCGAGCCCGTCGGCGTCGGCACGCGCATGGCGTAGCCGTCGAGCTTGCCCTTCAGGCCCGGGAGCACCAGGGAGACGGCCTTGGCGGCACCCGTCGAGGTCGGGACCATGTTGATCGCCGCGGCACGCGCCCGGCGCAGGTCCTTGTGCGGGCCGTCCTGGAGGTTCTGGTCCTGCGTGTACGCGTGGATCGTGGTCATGAGGCCGCGCACGATGCCGAACTCGTCGTCGAGCACCTTCGCCATGGGAGCGAGGCAGTTCGTGGTGCAGGAGGCGTTCGAGACGATGTGGTGGTTCGCCGGGTCGTAGTCGGTGTGGTTGACCCCGACGACGAAGGTGGCGTCCTCGTTCTTCGCGGGCGCGGAGATGATGACCTTCTTGGCGCCGGCGTCGAGGTGGGCCTTGGCCTTCGTGGCGTCCGTGAAGCGGCCGGTCGACTCGATGACGACGTCGGCTCCCAGCTCGCCCCAGGGCAGCTTGGTCGGGTCGGTCTCGGCGAGCGCCCGGATCCGCTTGCCGCCGACCGTGATCGACTCCTCGTCGTAGCTGACGTCCTGCGGGAGCCGGCCGAAGACCGAGTCGTACTTGAGCAGGTGCGCGAGCGTCTTGTTGTCGGTCAGGTCGTTGACCGCGACCACCTCGATGTCAGCACCCTGCTCGAGGATCGCGCGGTAGAAGCTACGTCCGATGCGGCCGAAGCCGTTGATTCCGACGCGGATGGTCACTATGCCCTCCTCGGGCGCACCGGTGGGAGCCGGCACGCGTGATGTGATCACTAACGGATGCGTACGTCGGTGTACGCGCGCCTGGCCGGACCGTGATCTCGCCGACCTTCCGACGGACGTCCCGATCCCCAGATGACCCCAGGCTACCCGGTCGGCGCGCGCTGGTCAGCGGGACGTTTGGCCAGCACAGAGGCCGTTCCGCGCTGCGGACCACGCGGTCCGGGGACCGGGCGGCCCGCGGCTCAGACGTCGAGCATGTCCGGGGTCAGGCTCGCCTCGGTGTCGGGGATGCCGAGCTCCTCGGCCCGCTTGTCGGCCGTCGCGAGCAGGCGTCGGATCCGGCCCGCGACCGCGTCCTTGGTCAGCGGCGGTTCGGCGAGCTGGCCGAGCTCCTCGAGCGACGCCTGCTTGTGCGCCAGCCGCAGCATCCCGGCCTCGCGCAGGTGTGCGGGCACGTCCTCGCCGAGGATCTCGAACGCACGCTCGACCCTGGCGCCGGCCGCGACCGCGGCGCGAGCGGACCGGCGCAGGTTGGCGTCGTCGAAGTTGGCGAGGCGGTTCGCGGTGCCGCGCACCTCACGCCGCATCCGGCGCTCCTCCCAGACGAGGACGGCGTCGTGCGCGCCGAGCCGGGTGAGCATCGCGCCGATCCCGTCCCCGTCGCGGATGACGACGCGGTCGACGCCGCGCACCTCGCGGGCCTTCGCGGGGATGCCCAGCCGGCGGGCGGCACCGACGAGGGCGAGCGCCGCCTCCGGCCCCGGGC
>JAEZAR010000073.1 GCA_023430425.1 Actinomycetes bacterium
CGCAGCCAGGTGCGGGCCAGGTCCTCGACAGTGATCCGCCCGCCCTTGTCGATGATCGCGGTCACGGCCAGGCGGTAGCGCTCGTGGCCGTCCTCGCTCATCCCCGGGGGCCGGTCGTGCACGTGCCCCACGAACGGGTACCCCCACTCCTGCTCCATCCGCGCGTCGCCGTTCGGCTGACGGGTGCCCCACGAGCTGCTCTTGTCCTTCTGGGGCAGCAGCTCCGTGACGAGCCCGTAGCGCTCCTCGATCTGACGCCAGGTCATCCCCTCGACGACGTCCCCCATGGAGTTGGCGATCGTCGTCGCCGCCTCCACCCCGTAGATCTTGTCGAACAGCGACGGTGCGCTCGTCATGGTGCGTGGGCCTCCTCGCCACGCCCGCCAGGCGCGGCTCTCCCTCGTGCGGCGGCGGTGCGGCGCCGGGCTGATCTGCGACGACGCCGTCATCCAGTCGTTTGGCATACGGTATTCCGGACACCGTAGACGGTCAATACGCACGGTGCCCGCGCAGCAGGTACCGTGTGTGGTGGAACCGAAACGTTTCGGTACACGGTCGATCGTAGCCCTTGACCTGCATCCTGAATCCGGAATACCGTCGGTCCGCATGGAGGTCCGTAGCGGCTGGGAGCCCCAGCCAGAAACCAAGGGAACGTGGGCGTCGAGCGACGAAGGTGCGCCGGGCGGCCACGGCACAGCAGTGGCCGAGAACCCCGGGAGCGCGTCGCTCCTCGACCGCATCGTCGCGGTCGAGGTCGCCGCCACCGTCGGCCACTCGATGGGCGACGTCACCGAGATCATGGACTGGACGGAGATCGAGGCCCAGTACGGCCTCGTCACGACCATGCTCCCGCAGCCGGGCAAGTGGGGGGACAAGAAGCCCAACCTCCCCACCGTCCGCGGCTACCCGTCCCTCTACCAGGTCCACGACCGGCCCCCGGGCATGAGCGAGGACGGCCACGAGCGGCACCGCCTCACGGCGACCGCCGTCATCGAGAAGGGAGGGCGCGTCGGCGTCGAGGACGTCGCCCGGATCTGGGTCCGCGACATCGACCCGGCGAAGTTCGGGATCCTGCTCGGTGCCCAGGACCAGGTCATCTACTACTCGGCCAAGGCGGGCGTGCCGCCGTGGGAGATCGGCAAGTTCGCCTACTTCACCGGCGCGTGGGGCGTCACCGCGATGATGATCCCGGTCGGGGTCGTCAACGCGGGCAACCCCGACCAGGCCGCCCAGGACGCGTTCGACGTCGGGCGGCTGAAGGACCAGGCCGGGGTCAACGGGAACTACGCCCTCGAGGTCGCCTCGGCCGTCGCAGCCGGGGTCGCCGAGGGCCTCGGCGCCGGCTCGACGGTGCGCAGCGTCATCGAGGCCGCGCTCGCGCGGCTCTCGCCCGTCCCCCGGGCCGAGGTCGAGCGGATCCTCGAGTACCTGCCCGAGGGGTCGGACTGGCGTGGCCTGCGCCGGCTGCTCGACGAGGAGTACAAGGGCCGGACCATCCTCTGGCCGGTCGAGACGCTCGGCACGGCGCTGGCCTGCGTGCACGTGACGCAGGGGAACCCGTTCGAGGCCGTCGTCGGCGCCGTGAACCTGGGCCGTGACACGGACGGCCGTGCGTGCGTGGCCGGGGCGCTCAGCGCGTCCCTCACCGGCACGTCCGGCCTGCCCCCCGAGTGGGAGCAGACGATCTCCGAGCAGGTCGTCGACGACCCCTACACCGTCTCCCGGCGGACGCCGCGCGAGACCGGGGAGGGCCTGCTCCGGGCGGTCCAGGGCAACCTCGCGCAGCTCCGACGGCAGCTGGACCGCGTCGCGACCTGACCCTTGACGCCGGCCCCGCACGCGGGCCCGGCATGACGACAACGCACCGCAACCCCCGGCACGACCCCCCGCAAGCGTCTCGAGGAGGAGACAGCATGAACGCACGGACGACACGACGTCGCACGGCAGTCAGACTCGCGGCGATCACGGCGGTAGCGGCCCTGAGCCTCGCCGCATGTGGCACCGCCGCCGACGAGGAGCCGAGCGGCGGTGACGACGGCGACGGCGGCGAGACCGCCGAGGGAGCCGAGCCCGTCACGCTCCGTATCGCCTGGTCGGGCTCCGACGACCGCACGCGGCGCACGCAGGAGGCGCTCGACCTGTACATGGAGCGCAACCCGCACGTCACCGTCGAGGTGGAGTTCACGACCTCGACGAACTTCTGGGACCGCCTGACGACCCAGGTCGCGGGCGGGAACGCCCCGGACATCATCCAGATGTCGGGCCAGGTGCTCGCCCAGTACGCGACCAGCGACGTCCTGCTCGACGTCGAGCCGTACATCGGCGAGCAGGTGAACCTGGACGGCTGGGAGCAGGAGCTCCTCGACCGGCAGACGGTGGACGGGACGCTGTACGGCGTGCCGCCGGGCGTCGACGGCCACGCGATCCTGTTCGACGCCACCAAGCTGGCCGAGCTCGGGATCGACCCGCCCGCCGAGGACTGGACCTGGTCCGACTACGGCGACCTCGTCCGCGAGATCAAGGCGGCGGCCGGCGACCAGTACTGGGGCAGCGAGGACGGCGGGCCGCAGTACGAGGTGCTGCAGACCTTCCTCGCCCAGCGCGGCAAGTACATGTTCGACGACGGCGAGCTCGGGTTCACCCGGGACGACGTCGCGGAGCTGTGGGGCATGTTCGGCGAGCTCCAGGCGGAGGGCGTCATCGTCCCGCCGCAGGTCCAGACCGAGTACGGCGCCAACCCGGAGAACTCCGGCATCGTCCAGGGGTACGCGGCGATGGACTTCACGACGTCCAGCCAGTTCACCAACTTCGTCGGCCTGAGCCCGAACGAGGTGGGCATCACCACCTACCCGTTCGGCGACGACGGCGAGCCCGGGCAGGTGTGGCGGGCAGGCCTGGCGTGGAGCGTGACGCGCACGAGCGCGCACCCGGAGGAGGCGCTCAAGCTCGTGGACTTCCTCGTCAACGACCCGGACGCGGCGGAGATCCTGCTGACCTCGCGCGGCGTCCCGGCGTCGCCGGCGGTGCGCGAGCAGGTGCGCGAGCTCGTCGACGAGACCGAGCAGAAGTCGTTCGACCACCTCGCCACGGTCCAGGGCTACGACGCGGAGATCACGCCGCTCCTGCCCGTCGGCTTCGGCGACTTCAACGACGCCTACCAGCGGCTCTACTACGAGTACGCGTTCGGCCGGCTGTCCCTCGACGAGGCCGTCGACCAGTTCATGTCCGAGGCCGCGGCGGCGATCGGCTGAGCATGGCCGTCCCGACGCTGAGCAAGCACGGCGCGCGCGCCGGGTCCGGGCTGGGTGACCAGCCCGGGCCCGGCGGGCGGGGACGCCGCCCGCGCAAGGCCATGAGCGAGGGCCTGGCGGGGTACCTGTTCCTGCTGCCCTGGTTCGTCGGGCTCCTCGTCATCGTGCTCGGGCCGATGGTGGCCTCGCTGTACCTGTCGTTCACCGACTACAACCCCCTGGGCTCCCCGGAGTGGGTCGGGCTGGAGAACTACGCCCGGCTGGGGGAGGACCCCCGCTACCTGAAGTCGGTCGGGGTCACGGCGACGTACGTGCTCGTCTCGGTGCCGCTCCAGCTGGCGTTCGCCCTGCTGCTCGCCCTCCTGCTCGACAAGGGGCTGCGGGGCCTCGCGTTCTACCGGTCGGTGTTCTACCTGCCGTCGCTCCTCGGCACGTCGGTGGCCATCGCCCTGCTCTGGCGGCAGGTCTTCGGCGGCCGCGGCCTGCTCAACCAGGTGCTGCGGGCCGTCGGGGTGGACAACCCGCCGAGCTGGATCGCCAACCCCGACACCGCCGTGTACACCCTCGTCGCCCTCGCGGTGTGGATGTTCGGCGCCCCGATGATCATCTTCCTGGCGGGGCTCCGGCAGATCCCGACGATGTACTACGAGGCCGCGGCGGTCGACGGCGCGGGTGCGCTGCGGCGGTTCTTCAGCATCACCCTGCCGCTCCTCACGCCGGTGATCTTCTTCAACCTCGTGCTGCAGATGATCGGGGCGTTCCAGGCCTTCACGCCGGCCTACGTCATCAGCGACGGGCTGGGGGGGCCGGTGGACTCCACGCTCTTCTACACGCTCTACCTCTACCAGGAGGGCTTCACGAGCTTCCGGATGGGATATGCGTCCGCGATGGCCTGGGTGCTGCTCGGTGTCATCGCCATCTTCACCGCACTGCAGTTCCTCGTCTCGAGGTTCTGGGTCTTCTACGGGGACGAGAGGTGAGCGCGATGACGGTGCTCCGCGACGTCGTCGGCGTCCGGCCGCGGGGCCGGCGGCGACCGGCCGAGGGGCGGGGGCGACCCCGCGTCGTCCGGCACCTGTTCCTGTCCGCCGCCGCGCTGGTGATGCTCTACCCGCTGCTGTGGATGGTCTCCAGCTCGTTCAAGCCCGAGCAGGAGATCTTCAGCGACCCCGGCCTGCTGCCGAGCTCGGTCACGCTGGACAACTACGTCGAGGGGTGGACCGGGCTGCGGATCCCGTTCTCCGTCTTCTTCATGAACTCGTTCATCGTGGTCATCGGCTGCATCGTCGGGAACCTGCTCGCGTGCTCCCTCGCGGCGTACGCCTTCGCCCGGCTCAACTTCCCGCTGCGCAACCTGTGGTTCGTGGTGATGCTCGGCACGCTGATGCTCCCGCACCACGTGCTCCTCATCCCCCAGTACGTGCTCTTCTCGGAGCTGGGCTGGGTCAACACGTTCCTGCCGCTGATCGTGCCGAAGTTCCTCGCCACCGACGCGTTCTTCATCTTCCTCATGGTCCAGTTCATCCGCGGGCTGCCCGCCGAGATCGACGAGGCCGCGCGGATCGACGGCTGCGGGTGGTTCGGCATCTACTGGCGGGTGATCATGCCGCTCACCCTGCCGGCGCTGGCGACCACGGCGATCTTCACGTTCATCTGGACCTGGAACGACTTCCTCTCGCCCCTGATCTACCTGAGCCAGCCCGACAAGTACACCGTCCCCCTGGCCCTGCGCGCGTTCATGGACGCGGAGAGCGGGTCCTCCTGGGGACAGCTGTTCGCCATGTCGGTCCTGTCGCTGGGCCCGATCTTCGGCTTCTTCCTGACGGCGCAGAAGTACCTGGTCCGCGGCGTCGCGACGACGGGGCTGAAGTGAGCGCCCCCACACCGACCGAACGGAGACCGGAACCGATGCGCAGCACCACCCCGCTCGCGGGGACCGACCTGGAGATCGGCCGGGTCGTCCTCGGCACGATGACCTTCGGCGGGCAGGTCGACGAGGCGACGGCCCGGGAGATGGTCGCCGTCGCCCGGGAGGCGGGCGCCACCATGGTCGACACCTCCAACAACTACGCGGGCGGGGAGTCGGAGGAGATCCTCGGCCGGGTGATCGCACCCTTTCGCGACGAGGTCGTGCTCGCGACCAAGGGCGGCAGCCACGTCGACCAGGCCGACGCCTCGGTGGCCGGTCTGCACCGCGCCGCGCTCCGGGCGGCCGTCGACGGGAGCCTGAGCCGCCTGGGCACGGACCGCATCGACGTGTACTACCTGCACCGCCCGGACCCCGCGACGCCGTTCGAGGAGACCCTCGGGGCGCTCGACGAGCTCGTGCGGGAGGGGAAGATCCGGCACGTCGGCCAGTCCAACTTCGCGGCCTGGCAGGTGACGGAGATGATCGCGATCGCCCGGCGCGAGGGGTGGCCCGAGCCGCGGATCTCGCAGGCGATGTACAACCTGCTCGGCCGGCGCATCGAGGCGGAGTACGCGGCGTGCGCCGAGCACCACGGGCTGACGACCATCGCCTACAACCCGCTGGCCGGCGGCCTGCTCACGGGCAAGCACCGGCCCGACGCCGAGCCGCCGCCCGGCTCGCGCTTCTCCCGTCAGATCTACCGTGACCGGTACTGGCACCCCACCCTGTTCGCGGCGGTCGAGCGGCTGCGCGAGGTCTCCGAGGCCGCCGGCCTGTCGATGGTCGAGCTGGCGCTGCGCTGGGTCGTCCACCGCCCCGCGACGCACGCCGTCCTGCTCGGCGCGTCGAGCGTGGAGCAGCTGCGCGCGAACCTCACGGCGCTGTCGGGCGGTCCCCTGCCCCAGGACGTGCTCGCCGTGTGCGACGACATCTGGACCGACGTCGGCGGGCCCGCCCCGCTCTACAACCGTTGAGCGGAGCGCTGCCGTGAAGATCACCGACATCCGGGCGACGACGGTCGCCATCCCGCTCGAGGCGCCGCTGCGCCACGCGAACGGCGGCCACTGGGGCCGCTTCGTGCGGACCATCGTCGAGGTCGACACCGACGAGGGCCTGACCGGGCTGGGGGAGCTCCGCGGCTCCGGCGCGGCGACCGAGGACGCGCTGCGGGGCCTGCTGCCGTACCTGGCCGGCCACGACCCGTTCGACCTCGAGGCCATGCGGTTCAAGCTGCTCAACCCCACGGCGGCGCTGTACGGCAACCGCACCGCGCTGCACTCGGCGCTGGAGTTCGCGTGCATCGACCTCATGGGCAAGTACCTCGGCGTGCCGGCGCACCAGCTCTTCGGGGGCCGCCTGCGCGACGCGGTGCGGTTCGGCTCGTACCTGTTCTTCCGCTACCCGGACGAGGACGGCCGGGGCGAGGTGCGCACGCCCGACCAGCTCGTCGCGCAGGCCCGCGACCTGCGCGAACGGCACGGGTTCCGTGCGCACAAGCTCAAGGGCGGGGTGTTCCACCCGGACTACGAGCGGGAGTGCTACGAGGCCCTCGGCGCCGCGTTCCCGCAGGACGGGCTGCGCTACGACCCCAACTGCGTGCTCACCGTCGAGGAGTCCATCCGCTTCGCCCGCCGCATCGAGCACCTCAACAACGACTACTTCGAGGACCCGACCTGGGGGCTCGGCGGGATGCGCCGGGTGCGGGAGGCGATCTCCATCCCGACCGCGACGAACACCGTGGTGGTCAACTTCGAGCAGCTCGCGGCCAACGTGCGCGACCCGGCCGTGGACGTGGTGCTCCTCGACACCACGTTCTGGGGCGGGATGCGACCGTGCCTCAAGGCGGCCGGAGTCTGCGAGACGTTCCAGCTCAGCGTGGCCATGCACTCGTCCGGCGAGACCGGCATCCAGCTCGCGACCATGCTGCACCTGGGCGCCGTGCTGCCGTCGCTGCCGTTCGCGGTGGACACCCACTACCACCACCTGACCGACGACGTCATCGTCGGCGGGAAGATGTCCTACGTCGACGGGGCGATCCCCGTGCCGACCGGGCCGGGCCTCGGGGTGACCCTCGACCGCGACAAGGTGGAGACCTACGCGGACCTGTTCCGCCGCACGGGCAACTACGTCTACGACCGCGACGAGCGCCGCCCGGGCTGGTACACGGTCATCCCGAACGAGCGCTGGGCGGACCCCTCGTGACCGTCCCGTCGCCGTCGGCCCCGCCGACGCCGCAGCGGGTCCCGGCGGAGGACCTGCGCGCGTGCGTGGCCCAGGTCCTCGCCTCGACGGGGCTGGCTGCGGACCGGGCCGGGCTCGTCGCCGACTCCCTCGTCGACGCGGAGGCCCGCGGCATCGGCTCGCACGGCGTCGCCCGCACGCGGATCTACTACGACCGTCTGCGGGCCGGGCTCCTGGACCCGGCGGCGGAGCCACGCGTCGACCGGCGGTCGGCAGCGGTCGCCGTCGTCGACGCGCGCAACGCGATCGGGCACGTCGGCGCCGTCGTGGGGCTCGAC
>JAEZAR010000276.1 GCA_023430425.1 Actinomycetes bacterium
CGGCTCGCCGGCGCCCGCGTCCTCGTCACCGGCGGGGGCAGCGGGCTGGGCCGGCGCCTGGCCATCGGCGCCGCCCGTCGCGGTGCCACCGCCGTGGTCTGGGACGTCGCGGCGGACCGCGCGCACGCCGTCCGCGACGAGATCCGCGACCACGGGCTGTCCGCCGAGGCGCACGTCGTGGACGTCACCGACCGGGCAGCCGTCGGCGCAGCGGCCGCCGCGACGCTGGGTCGCGGCGGCGTCGACGTCGTGGTCAACAACGCCGGTGTGGTGTCCGGCCGCCCGCTCCTCGACGCCTCCGACGAGGCCATCGAGCGCACGATGGCGGTCAACGTCCTGTCCCTGTACTGGGTCACCCGGGCGTTCCTGCCGGGCATGGTCGACCGGCGCCGGGGCACCGTGGTCACGGTGGCCAGCGCCGCGGGCCTGACCGGGGTCGCCCGGCAGACGGACTACGCCGCGAGCAAGTGGGCCGCCATCGGGTTCACGGAGTCGCTGCGCCAGGAGATGCGGCAGCAGCGGACCGGCGTCCGCACGCTCGTCGTGTGCCCGTACTTCATCGACACGGGGATGTTCGCGGGTGTGCGCACGCGGTTCCCCCGGCTCCTGCCGATCCTGCGCGAGGGCGACGTCGCGCGCCGGGTGCTCGACGGCGTCGAGAGCGGCACGCAGCAGATCGTCCTGCCGCCGCTCGTCCGGGTGCTGCCGGTGCTGCGCGCCCTGCCCGTGCCCGCATTCGACACCGTCCTGGACGTGTTCGGCGTCAACCGGTCCATGGACCACTTCACGGGCCGGCCCGGCGACCGGGCCTGACCGCCCGGGGGGACCCGGCCTGGCCCGACCCGACGGGGGTCGACCCCACGGACGGTCCGGCGGCTACGTCGCCGCGACCTCGAACCAGACGATCTTGCCGCCGGCGTCCCCGTCCACGCCCCAGGCCGCGGCCAGCCGGTCGACCAGCTGGACGCCGCGGCCGCTGAGGTGGGTCGGGTCGGGGTCGAGGCGGATCGGCGGGCGCGGGCTCTCGTCCCGGACCGCGACCCGCATGCGATCCCCCCGGCGCTCGACGGTGACCACCACCTCCCCGCCGGCCGGGCCGTGCTGGACCGCGTTGGTGACGAGCTCCGATGCGAGGAGCGCGACCACCCGGAGTGCGTCATGGGACGCGCCGGCCGCAGTGGCCTCCTGGACCACCCAGTGCCTGGCGCGCGGAACCTGGGCGACGTCCGCCGTGAACCTCACGTACTCGTCGTCCTCCCCCCTGACGCGGACCTCAAGGGTGCACGCCGTCCGGGCTCGGCGCACGCCGACCGGTGGTCGGGGCGGCCTGGACGCGCGCCGTGGAGCCCCGCGTGTGACGCTGGACCGCCCCCGGGGCGCGATCGGGGCGCGGTCGGGGACGCGAGCGAGGGGGACGCGATGCGTGCGATGGTCTACCGAGGGCCGTACAAGGTCCGCGTCGAGGACAAGCCACGACCGCGGGTCGAGCACCCGAACGACGCGATCGTCAAGGTGGCCCTGGCCGCGATCTGCGGCTCGGACCTGCACCTGTACCACGGCCTGATCCCCGACACCCGGGTCGGCCACACGTTCGGCCACGAGTTCGTCGGCGTCGTCGAGGAGGTCGGGTCGTCCGTGCAGCGCCTGCGCCCCGGCGACCGGGTCATGGTGCCCTTCGACATCTCCTGCGGCTCCTGCTGGTTCTGCGCCCGCGGCCTGCTGGGCAACTGCCACAACGTCAACCCCAACGCCACGGCCGTCGGCGGCATCTACGGGTACTCCCACACCGCGGGCGGCTACGACGGCGGCCAGGCCGAGTACGTCCGTGTCCCCTTCGCCGACGTCGGGCCGGAGCCGATCCCGGACTGGCTCGCCGACGAGGACGCGCTCATGCTGACCGATGCGCTGCCCACCGGGTACTTCGGCGCCCAGCTCGGCGACATCGCCGAGGGCGACGTCGTCGTGGTGTTCGGGGCGGGGCCCGTCGGGCTGTTCGCCGCGCGCTCGGCCTGGCTCATGGGGGCGGGTCGCGTCATCGTGGTCGACCACGTCCCGGCGCGGCTCGAGATGGCCCGGACCTTCGCGCTCGCCGAGACCCTGAGCTTCACCGAGGTCGACGACGTCGTCGTGTGGCTGAAGGAGACGACGGGGCACCTCGGTGCCGACGTCGCGATCGACGCCGTGGGCGCGGAGGCCGACGGCAACCTGCTCCAGCACGTCACCTCGGCCAAGCTCAAGCTCGCGGGCGGCTCCGCGGTCGCCCTGAACTGGGCGATCGACGGCGTGCGCAAGGGCGGGACGGTCTCCGTCATGGGCGCCTACGGCCCCGTGTTCTCCCTGGTCAAGTTCGGCGACGCGCTGAACAAGGGCCTGACCCTGCGGATGAACCAGTGCCCCGTCAAGCGTCAGTGGCCACGGCTGCTGGAGCACCTGCAGGCCGGCTACCTGCGGCCGAGCGACATCATCACCCACCGGTTCGCCCTCGACGACGTCGCCGAGGCGTACCACGTGTTCGCCGGCAAGCTGGACGGCTGCGTCAAGCCCGTGCTGCTGCCGAGCGCGGCCTGACGGGAGACACCATGACCAGCCCCGCCCACCCGGAGCACACCTACACCGCGGCCACGCCGCCCCTCCCGGAGACCTTCGACCAGCTGCGCGCCCGGATCCCGGGCTGGGGCGCCGACGCCGACCCGTCGGTCCGCCCGGCACACCCCCGCGAGCTGCCCCCCGACCCGCGGCGCTACGGCGCCCACTGGGACTTCCCCGAGCGCCAGCCCCAGCACACGCCGCGCGAGCGCTCCGTCGAGCACGCGATCCTCACCCCGGTGTTCGGCACCGCCCAGCCGTTGCGCGGCGCCTCCGGCGTGGTCCGCCGGTACGCGTACGAGCGCTTCAGCGAGGCCCGCCTCGCGCACTGGCTGCTCCTCGTCGCCGCCGACCGCGTGGACGCGTGGGAGCACCACCTCGCCTCGTTCGCGACGCGCCGCCCCGACAACCCGGTGACGCAGACCGGCGTCCTCACCGAGCCCTGGCACCGACCGATCGCCTCGCGGTTCGGGGTCGGGCGCAGCGACGTCCGCCACACGTGGCTCGACCCCGTCGTCGTGGCAGGGCCCTGGGTGGCCGTCGCGGCCGGTGCCGTGCTCGGAGTCCGGGCCCTGGCCCGGCGCCTGCGGTAGCCCGGGCGGCCGGCGCGGCCGGGCTGGCCGGATCCGGCCAGGACCGCCACCCGCCCACGGACGTCGCCATGCCGGAGCCGGGTCCGCTCCCCCGGCCGGGACGCGGACGGGTGTGGTGGGATGCGGTCATGACGACCTCGGGACCCCACCCCGGAACCACCGACTGGCTGCGCCCCCTTCCCGGCACCCCGCTCACCGTGTCCGCGATCTGCGCGGGCGGGTCGCCGCTCGGCAGCATGCCGCGGCTCTACGGGCGCGAGGTGGGCGTCGACGAGGGGGTGGCGGTGGCCCGCACCGTCCTCGGCTCCCCCATCCGTTTCCAGGACACCTCCAACGGCTACTCGGACGGGGAGAGCGAGCGCCGCATCGGCACGGCGATCCGCGAGGTGGGCGGCCTGCCCGCAGGCTTCGTCGTGGGCACCAAGGTGGACCCGCTCGGACGCGACTACTCCGGCGACCGGGTCCGGGCGTCGGTGGAGGAGAGCCGGTCGCGGCTCGGCCTGGACGTGCTGCCCCTCGTGCACCTGCACGACCCGGAGTTCTTCGGGTTCGACGAGGTCGCCCGGCCGGGCGGTGCCGTGGACGCCCTGGTCGCCCTCAAGGAGTCGGGCGTCGTCGGGTCGATCGGGCTGGCCGGCGGCCAGGTCCAGGAGATCTCCCGCTACCTGGCGCTGGGCGTGTTCGACGTGCTCCTCGTGCACAACCGCTGGACGCTGCTGGACCGCAGCGCCGGCGACCTGGTCGCCGACGCGCTCGAGCGCGGGATGGGCGTGCTCAACGCGGCGGTCTACGGCGGTGGGCTGCTCGTGCCGGACGCCAGGATCAGCACGTACGGGTACCGACCGGCGCCGCCGGAGGTCATCGAGGCGGTGATGGCCATGCGCGCGGCCTGCGAGCGCCACGGCACGGACCTCACGACGGCGGCCCTGCAGTTCTCGCTGCGTCAGCCGACGATCGCCTCGACGATCGTCGGTGTCGGCTCCCCGGCGCACGTCGCCGACACCCTGGAGCGCGCCGCCGCCCCCGTGCCTGACGAGCTGTGGCCGGAGCTGGAGGAGCTGCTGCCCCCGCGCCGGGTGTGGCTGGACGCGCCGTTCGACTGACGCGCCGGCCCCGCCCAGGGGCGGTGGTCACGGCGTGGTGAGCTCTCGGGGCTCGGCGACGACGTCGACGAGGGCACCGGTCCGCCACACGGTGACCTCGACCCGGCGCCCGATCGCCCCCTCGACCATGAGGCGCTGGATCTGCGTCGTCGTCGCCACGTGCTCCCCGTCGACCGCGAGCACGACGTCACCCCGGCGCAGGCCGGCGATCGCCGCAGGGCTGCCCGCCACCACGTCGGCGACGTGCAGCCCCGTGCGCCGGCCGAGGCGTGCGACGAGCGGGGGCGGCAGGGGCGCCTGGCGCCCGACGATCCCGAGCCAGGCGCGCCGCACCCGGCCGTGCGCCAGGAGCGTGTCGACGATGCCGCGCGTCGTCGCGTTCACCGGCACCGCCAGCCCGACGCCGACCCCCGCGACCGCCGTGCTCACCCCGACCATCCGGCCCCCCGCGTCGGCCAGCACCCCGCCGCTGTTGCCGGGGTTGAGCGCCGCGTCGGTCTGGATCACCTCGTCGACCACGCGGCCCGCGCGGGTCGGCAGGGCCCGGCCCAGGCCGGAGACGATGCCCGCCGTGACGCTGCCCGCCAGGCCGAGCGGGTTGCCGAGCGCGACCACCAGCTGGCCCACCTGGAGGCCCGCGGCATCTCCCAGCGCCACGGGCGGCGGCAGGGCGGCGCCGCTGCGCAGCACCGCGAGGTCGGACAGCGGGTCCCGGCCGACGACCTCGACCGTCACCTCGCGCCCGTCGAGGAACGCGGCCCGCGCGCGGTCCGCGCCCGAGACCACGTGCGCCGAGGTCAGGAGCACGTCCGGCGCGATGACGCTCGCGCTGCCCGCACCAGCGCCCCGCGGCGTGAGGACCGCCAGGCTGGCGACGGCGGGCAGGACGTCGCGCGCCACGCGCGTGACCACCTCGGAGTAGGCGTCGAGCGCCGCGCGCTCGTCGGCGCCGCCGGGACCGCGACCGGGACCGCTCATGACCCGTCAACGCGCGACGGGCTGCGGGGCGTGCCGCGTTCTGCCGTGGGCGAAGGCCCCCTCAGCCGAGGCGCTCGCGCAGCTCGGCCAGCTCGCGGCGGAGCGCCCGGGGCACCCGGTCGCCGAACTGCTCGAAGAACTCCTGCGTGAGGTCGCACTCGCGGCGCCAGGCCGCGGCGTCGACCTCGGACAGGGCCGCCACGTCCTCCGGCGGCAGGTCCAGGCCCGCCAGGTCCAGGGCGCCATCGGCGGGGACCAGCCCGACGGCGGTGTCGCGCGCCTCGGCCTCGCCGGCCACGCGACGGACCACCCACTCGAGCACGCGCGAGTTCTCCCCGAACCCCGGCCACAGGAACCGGCCGTCCGGGCCGCGGCGGAACCAGTTGACGGAGAACAGCGCGGGCGCCCCCGTCCCGAGGCGCTCGCCCATCTCGAGCCAGTGCGCCCAGTGGTCGGCCATGTGGTACCCGCAGAACGGGAGCATCGCGAAGGGGTCGCGGCGCAGCTCGCCCACCGCCCCCTCCGCCGCGGCCGTCCGCTCGGAGGAGATCGTGGCGCCGCAGAAGACGCCGTGCGACCAGCTGCGGGCCTGCATGACCAGGGGCACGTTCGTGGCACGCCGACCGCCGAACAGGATCGCGTCGACGGGCACGCCCGCGGGGTCGTCCCAGCCGTCCGCGATGCTCGGGCACCGCTCGGCCCGCACGGTGAACCGCGAGTTGGGGTGCGCCGCGGGGCGGCCGGCGTCGGGGGTCCAGTCCTGGCCCGTCCAGTCCACGAGGTGCTCGGGCGGGTCGTCGGTGAGGCCCTCCCACCAGACGTCGCCGTCGTCGGTGAGTGCGACGTTGGTGAACACGGTGTCCCGCGCGACCATCTCCACGGCCGTGGGGTTCGTCGTCGCCCCCGTGCCCGGCGCGACCCCGAAGAAGCCGGCCTCGGGGTTGATCGCCCGCAGCCGCCCGTCGGGGCCGGGGCGCATCCACGCGATGTCGTCGCCGATCGTCTCGGCCCGCCAGCCGGGCAGCGTCGGGGAGATCATGGCGAGGTTCGTCTTGCCGCACGCGGACGGGAACGCCGCGGCGAGGTGGAAGACACGCCCCTGCGGGGACGTGAGCCGCAGCAGCAGCATGTGCTCGGCGAGCCACCCCTCGTCGCGGCCGATCACCGACGCGATCCGCAGCGCGAAGCACTTCTTGCCCAGCAGCGCGTTGCCGCCGTAGCCCGAGCCGTAGGACCAGATCTCGCGGGTCTCGGGGAAGTGGACGATGTACTTGGTGGCGTTGCACGGCCACGGCACGTCCGCCCGTCGGCGTCCCTCGTCGTCGACCAGGGGGGCGCCCACCGAGTGGACCGCCGGGACGAAGTCCCCGTCCGCGCCGAGGTGGTCCAGGACCGCCTGGCCGACGCGGGTCATCAGGTGCATGCTCACCACGACGTACGGCGAGTCGGTGACCTCGACGCCGTACTGGGCGAGCGGTGAGCCGACCGGGCCCATCGAGAACGGGATCACGTACATCGTCCGTCCGCGCATGGCGCCGCGGAAGGCCCCGGCGAGCTCGGCCCGCATGTCGGCGGGGTCGCGCCAGTTGTTCGTGGGGCCGGCGTCGGCCTCGCGCTCGGAGCAGATGAACGTCCGGCTCTCCACGCGCGCGACGTCGTCCGGGTCGGAGCGGGCGAGGAAGCTCCCGGGCCGCTTGACCGGGTCCAGCCGCAGGAAGGTGCCCTGGTCGACGAGCTCGTCGCAGAGCCGTGCGTACTCCTCCGGCGACCCGTCGCACCACACGATCTCGTCGGGCTCGGTGAGCTCCGCGACCGAGGCCACCCACGCGCGCAGGCGGTCGTGCCCGGGAACACTGCCCCGGGTCGGTGGGGCCGCCTCGTCCTCGGTGGTGGGGTGGCCGTCGAGGAGCGTCATGTCGATCCCTTCGCATCGTGGGCACGGGCTCGCCGTCCCACCTTGGCCCGTGCGCGCCGGGTCTTCAACCCGGGCCGCGGTCCGGCGCGCGTCCACCGGCCGCTACCCTCGCGCCGTGGAGCCCCCGGGGGAGGCCGACGCGGGCGGCCGGACGGGCACGGCCGCGGTGGTCGCGCGGCTGCGC
>JAEZAR010000129.1 GCA_023430425.1 Actinomycetes bacterium
ACGGTGCGCGGGGCGGCGAGCAGCCAGAACCACGCGAGCCCGCACGCGACGGCCGCCTGCACGGGCGGCGTCGCGTACCAGCTCACGGCCGCGACCCCCGCGCCGCCGGCGAGCACGACCCAGAGGCCGAAGAGGTTGCGGATGCCCAGGAGCATGAGCGCCAGGGCGACCAGCAGCGCCCAGAGGAGCAGCACGGCCCGCCCCCGGGCGACCAGCGCCGCGGCGCCGAGCCCGAGCGCGGCAGGCGCCGGGTAGCCCGCCAGCAGCGTCAGGACCATGCCCGGACCCCGCGGGCGACCGCGCGAGAGGGTCAGGCCCGAGCTGTCCGCGTGCAGGCGGATGCCCCGCAACCGCCGCCCCGTCAGGGCCGCGGCCAGGGCGTGCCCGGCCTCGTGCACCACCGTGACGGCGTGGCGCGCCACCGGCCAGAGCCCGGGCAGCACCACGAGGAGGACGGCGGCCGCGCCGGCCAGCGCGACCACCGTCGCGGTCGGCGGCGGCTGCACCGCGACCGCGCGGTCCCAGAGGTCCGTCACGTCGGCCCCAAGGTCCGTCACGTCGGCCGTCAGCGGTCGGCGGCGACCCGCGGCGTCAGGGGACGGCCGAGCAGCCGACCGGCCTCCTCCCCGGTGACCGCCGGCGCGTAGAGCCAGCCCTGCGCCGTCGCGCAGCCCATCGTGCGCAGGCGGTCGGCCTGCGCGACGGTCTCGACGCCCTCCGCCACGACGTCGAGACCGAGGGTGCGGCCCATGCCGACGATGATCCGGACGAGCTCGGTGGTCTGGTGGTCGACGTCGAGCTGGTGGATGAACGACTGGTCGATCTTCAGGGCGTCGACGGGGAACGCGCGCAGCGCGTGCAGCGAGGACTGCCCGGTCCCGAAGTCGTCGATGTGCATCCGCACCCCGGCCGCGTGCAGGTCCGACATGATCTGGCGGGCCGCCGTCGGGTCGGACATGATCACCGACTCGGTGATCTCCAGGATCAGGCTCCGCGGGGGCACGTGGTGCCGCGAGAGGGCCTGGGTCACGGTCGCCAGCAGCTGGTCCGACCAGAACTCGCGGTGGGACAGGTTGACGGACACCGTGACGGGGCCGCCGTACGCCGGTCCGCCGGCGGCGCCGGTCTGCCAGGCCGCGACCTGGGCGCAGACGCGGTCGATGATCCACTGGCCGAGGACGACGATCGTGCCGGTCTCCGCCATCACCGGCAGGAAGTCGGCGGGCAGCAGGATGCCGCGCTGGGGGTGGTCCCACCGGACCAGCGCCTCGAGCTGGGTGAGGTTGCCCCCGTCCAGGGGCACGACCGGCTGGTAGTGCACGACGAACTGCTCCTCGAGCAGCGCGGTCCGCAGCTCGGACTGGGCCTGGAGGCGACCGGTCGCCCGGGTGTGCATGACGGGGTCGAACATCGACGCGGTGCCGCGCTCGGCGTCCTTGGCGTGGTACATCGCGATGTCGGCGTCGCGCAGCACGTCCTCGGCGGAGGAGTACCCGGTCTCGGACGTGGCGATGCCGACGCTCGCGCTGACGCTGACCTCGTGGTCGCCGAGGGTGACCGGCGCGGCGATGCGTTCCTGGATGCGCTCCACCACGGGCAGCACGGCCTCCGGGCCGAGGCCGTACAGGAGCAGGGCGAACTCGTCGCCGCCGAACCGTGCGGCGGTGTCCACCGAGCGCAGGTCGCGGCGCAGGCGTTCGCCGATCGTGGTGAGGAGCTCGTCGCCCATGAGGTGGCCGAGCGAGTCGTTGATGAGCTTGAACCCGTCGAGGTCGAGGAAGACGACGGCGAACCGGGCGTCCTCGCGCCGGTGCGACTGCTCGATCGCCCAGCCGAGCCGCTCGAGGAACAGGCGCCGGTTCGGCAGCCCCGTGACGGTGTCGTAGAGCGCTGCCTGCCGCAGCTGCTCCTCGAGGCGCTTGCGCTGGTCGACGTCGGACAGGGAGCCCACGATGCGCTCGACCGTGCCGTCGGGGGCGACGACCCCGATCGCGCGCAGCAGCAGCCAGCGGGCCACGGAGCCGGCGGGCGCCACCCGCAGCTCGGTCTCCACGGGCCCGGCGTCGGGCGTCGCGACAGCGGCGAGCGCCTCGCGGATCCGCACGCGGTCGTCCGGGTGCAGCAGCTCGGTCCACGTGTCCGGGCCGAGCTGGTCCGCGGTGGCGCCGAGCAGGTCGCGGCAGCGGTCGGACAGGTAGAGCTCGCCGCGGGCGACGTCGTACTCCCACAGCCCGTCGTTCGCCGCCTCGGCCGCGACGGCGTACCGCTCCTCGCTGCGTCGGACGTCCTCGAGCATCCCCTTCTCGCGCAGGGCCGCGCCGAGCAGCGCCGCCCAGTGGTTGTACGTCGCGCGGCCGGACCCGAACTCGGTGTCGATGGGACCGACGACGCACAGCAGGCCGTGGTCACCCGTGGACCCGCGCACGGGGATGACGTAGGACACGTCGTCCGCGGCGGCGTCGGGCACCTCCGTGACCTCCGGCGGCGGGAACTCCTCGAACCGGCAGGTGGTGCCACGCAGGTGCTCGAGCGAGCCGCTCGGGTCGTACACCCCGCGGATGCGCAGGAGGCCGGCCGACGGCGGGCCCTCCCACATCCCGAGGCAGCCGACCCGCACGGGGACGCGGTCCAGCCAGCCGAGCTCGGCGGGGTCGCGCTCGAGCTCGCCGAGCATCGCGAGGCCGACGTCGTGCTGCTGCGCGAGGGAGACCGTGAGGTTCTCGATGCGGCGCAGGCTCTCCGTGGCGTGCCGGGCGAGCAGCGCGTCCACCACCTGCGTGGTGCAGTGCTCGAGGAGCTCACCGACGTCCAGGCCGAGCCCCGCCAGCTCGCGCCGGCGGGCGCCGAGCAGCCGGACGCAGGTCGCCACGAGCGCGCGGCGGTTCTCCGGGGGCTCACGTCGGACCTCCAGGCGCCGGACCGCGGACGTGATCGCGTCGTCGAGGGCGGCCATGTCGACCTCGGCCGGGCCGAGCGTGCGCGGCGGTGCCACGGCGTCGGGGTCGCGGTCGAGCCCGAGGTGGGCGAGCACTTCCGCGACGAGGGCCTCGGCC
>JAEZAR010000153.1 GCA_023430425.1 Actinomycetes bacterium
CGCTCGCTCCCCGTCCCGGACGGACTGGCCGGCGACCGCGTGGACGCGGGCCTGGCCCGCCTGCTGGGCGTCTCCAGGACCCGCGCCGCCGAGCTCGCGGCGGCCGGCGCCGTCCTGCTCGACGGCCGGGTCGTGGCCAAGTCCGACCGGCTGGTCGCGGGGGCGTGGCTCGAGGTCGACCTGACGTCCCTCGACGAGCCCGCCGTCCCGCCGCCGCCGCAGCCCGTGCCGGGGATGCGCGTCGTGCACGACGACGCGGACGTCGTGGTCGTGGACAAGCCGGTCGGTGTCGCGGCGCACCCGTCGCCCGGCTGGACCGGTCCGACCGTCGTCGGCGCGCTCGCGGCGGCGGGGTTCCGGGTGTCCACCTCGGGGGCGGCGGAGCGCCAGGGCGTCGTGCACCGCCTGGACGTCGGGACCTCCGGGCTCATGGCCGTCGCCAAGAGCGAGCGCGCGTACACGGCGCTCAAGCGGGCGTTCAAGGCCCGCGAGGTGGAGAAGGTCTACCACGCGGTCGTCCAGGGCCACCCCGAGCCGACGGAGGGCACCGTCGACGCGCCCATCGGGCGGCACCCCACGCAGGACTGGAGGTTCGCCGTCGTCGCGGACGGCAAGCCGTCCGTGACGCACTACCGGGTGCAGGAGATGGTGCCTGCCGCGAGCCTGGTCGAGGTGCACCTCGAGACCGGGCGGACCCACCAGATCCGCGTGCACATGGCCGCCGTCCGCCACCCGTGCGTGGGGGACCTCACCTACGGCGCCGACCCCGTCCTCGCGGAGCGGCTGGGGCTGACCCGCCAGTGGCTGCACGCCGTCCGGCTGGGGTTCGCGCACCCGGCGACGGGCGAGTGGCTCGAGGTCACGAGCCCCTACCCCGACGACCTCGCCGCCGCGTGGGACGCGCTGCGCGGGACGGTCGGGACTGTCGGGCCGCCCGCCTAGAATCGCGCCCATGGCCGCCGCAGGAGACTTCGCCCACCTGCACGTGCACACCGAGTACTCGATGCTCGACGGCGCGGCCAAGATCGACGACCTGATCGCGGCGGTCAAGGGCCACGGCCAGACGGCCGTGGCGATGACCGATCACGGCTACCTCTTCGGCGCGTACGAGTTCTGGAGCAAGGCCCGTGCGGCCGGGGTCACGCCGATCATCGGGCTCGAGGCCTACGTCACGCCCGGGACGAGCCGCTTCGACCGGACGCGCGTGCGGTGGGGTGAGCAGCACCAGCGCGACGACGACGTGTCCGCGGGCGGCGCCTACACCCACCTGACGCTCTGGGCGCGCGACGACGCCGGCCTGCACAACCTCTTCCGGCTGTGCTCGATGGCCTCCCTCGACGGCCAGATGGGCAAGTGGCCGCGCATGGACCTCGAGCTGCTGCAGCGCTACTCGACGGGGCTCTCCGTCGGCACGGCGTGCCCGTCGGGGGAGGTGCAGACGCGGCTGCGCCTCGGCCAGTACGACCAGGCCGTGCGGGCGCTGGGCGAGCTCCAGGACGTCTTCGGCCGCGAGCACGTCTACGTCGAGCTGATGGACCACGGCGCCGAGATCGAGACCCGGGTGCTCAAGGACCTCGTCCGCATCGCGCAGGACGTCGGCGCGCCGCTGCTCGCGACCAACGACTCGCACTACGTGCGCCCGGAGCACCACGACGCGCACGACGCGCTGCTGTGCATCAACTCCGGCTCGACCCTGGCGGACCCGGACCGGTTCAAGTTCGACGGCGACGGCTACCACGTGCGCTCCACCGAGGAGATGCGCAGGCTCTTCGCCGAGCTCCCGGAGGCGTGCGACAACACCCTGCGGCTCGCCGAGCAGTGCGACGTCTCGTTCACCACGGCGGCCGACGGCGCGAACTTCATGCCGCGGTTCCCGACGCCGCCCGGGGAGGACGAGACCAGCTGGTTCGTCAAGGAGGTCGAGCGGGGCCTGTCGGTGCGCTACCCGTCCGGGGTGCCCGACGAGGTCCGGCGGCAGGCCGAGTACGAGACGCAGGTCATCACCCAGATGGGCTTCCCGGGGTACTTCCTGGTGGTCGCCGACTTCATCAACTGGGCCAAGGACAACGGCATCCGGGTCGGCCCCGGCCGCGGCTCCGGCGCCGGCTCGATGGCCGCGTACGCGATGCGCATCACCGACCTCGACCCGCTGCGCCACGGCCTGATCTTCGAGCGGTTCCTCAACCCCGACCGCGTCTCGATGCCCGACTTCGACGTCGACTTCGACGAGCGGCGGCGCGGCGAGGTCATCAGGTACGTCACCGACAAGTACGGCGAGGACCGCGTCGCGCAGATCGTCACCTACGGCACCATCAAGGCCAAGCAGGCCCTGAAGGACTCCGCCCGGCTGCTCGGCCACCCGTTCGCGGTGGGGGAGAAGCTCACCAAGGCGATGCCGCCGGCGGTCATGGGCAAGGACATCTCGCTCACGGGCATCTTCGACCCCAAGGACCCCCGCCACGCCGAGGCGGAGGAGTTCCGCCAGCTGCACGCGACGGACCCGGACGCGCAGCAGGTGGTCGCCCTCGCCAAGGACATCGAGGGCCTCAAGCGCCAGTGGGGCGTGCACGCCGCCGGCGTGATCATGTCGAGCGAGCCGCTCGTCGACATCATCCCGATCATGCGCCGGCCGCAGGACGGGGCGATCATCACCCAGTTCGACTACCCCACCTGTGAGGGCCTCGGCCTGATCAAGATGGACTTCCTCGGGCTGCGGAACCTCACGATCCTCGACGACGCGCTCGACAACATCGTCGCCAACGGCAAGGACCCGATCGAGCTCGAGTCCCTGCCGCTCGACGACCGGCCGACGTACGAGCTGCTCGGGCGGGGCGACACCCTCGGCGTCTTCCAGCTCGACGGCGGGGGCATGCGCACGCTGCTGCGCCTCATGCGCCCCGACAACTTCGAGGACATCTCGGCCGTCGGCGCGCTGTACCGCCCGGGCCCAATGGGCGCCAACTCGCACACGAACTACGCGCTGCGCAAGAACGGCCAGCAGCAGGTGGTGCCGATCCACGCGGAGCTCGCCGAGCCGCTCGCGGACATCCTCGGCACGACGTACGGCCTGATCGTGTACCAGGAGCAGGTCATGGCCATCGCCCAGCGGGTGGCGGGCTACAGCCTCGGCCAGGCGGACATCCTGCGCCGCGCGATGGGCAAGAAGAAGAAGTCGGAGCTGGACAAGCAGTTCGCGAGCTTCTCGGCGGGCATGACGGAGCGCGGCTTCTCCATGAAGGCCGTGCAGACGCTGTGGGACCTCCTGCTGCCGTTCTCGGACTACGCGTTCAACAAGGCGCACTCGGCCGCCTACGGCGTCGTCTCCTACTGGACCGCCTACCTCAAGGCGAACTACCCCACCGAGTACATGGCGGCGCTGCTGACGAGCGTGCGCGACGACAAGGACAAGTCGGCGCTGTACCTCGGCGAGTGCCGGCACATGGGCATCACCGTGCTGCCCCCCGACGTCAACTCGTCGTCGGCGAACTTCCGCGCCGTGGGCGCGGACGTGCGGTTCGGTCTCGCCGCGGTGCGCAACGTCGGCGCGAACGTCGTCGACGCCGTGGTGGAGGCCCGGGAGACCAAGGGCGCGTTCACCTCGTTCACCGACTTCCTCGACAAGGTGCCCGCCGTCGTCTGCAACAAGCGCACCGTCGAGTCGCTGATCAAGGCGGGCGCGTTCGACTCCCTGCACCCGAGCCGCCGCGCGCTCCTGCTCGTGCACGAGCAGGCGGTGGACGCGGTCGTCGGGGTCAAGCGCAAGGAGGCCGAGGGCCAGTTCGACCTCTTCGCGGGGATCGGCGACGACGACCCGGTCTCGGTGACGGTCGAGGTTCCGGACGTGTCGGACTGGGACAAGAAGCAGCGCCTGGCGTTCGAGCGGGAGATGCTCGGGCTCTACGTCTCGGACCACCCGCTGTCGGGGCTGGAGCACGTGCTCGCCAGCGCCGCGGACTGCTCCATCGCCGCCCTCCTCGCCGACGAGAACCGCGCCGAGGGGTCGATGGTCACCGTGTGCGGCCTGGTCACGTCGCTCCAGCGCAAGATGTCCAAGAACGGCAACCCGTGGGCGGCGGTGACGCTGGAGGACATCGACGGCTCGCTCGAGGTCCTGTTCTTCGGCGAGACCTACCTGTCCTACGCCACGGTGCTCGCCGAGGACGCCGTGGTCACGGTCCGCGGTCGGGTGCGCCGGCGGGACGACGCGCTGCAGCTCCAGGCGGTGGAGGTGTCCCTGCCGGACGTCTCGGCCGCCGATGCCCGCCCGGTCACCATCACGATGCCGGTCACCCGGTGCACGCCGCCGGTGGTCGAGCGGCTCCGGGAGATCCTCGGGGCGCACCCGGGTGTCACCGAGGTCAACCTGCGACTCGTCCAGCCGGGGCGCGCCACGGTGATGCGGCTCGAGGACACGCTGCGGATCGAGCGGTCGCCGGCGCTGTTCGGCGACCTCAAGGCGCTCCTCGGGCCGGGGTGCCTCGCGCCGTGAGCGGCGGACCTCGGCGGGCCGTGCACCTGACACCGGAGCAGCGGGTCTTCGTGCTCGAGCGGCACCTGGCGACGCTGACCACCCTGCGGCCCGACGGGAGCCCGCACGTCGTTCCCATCGCCTTCACCTGGGACGCCGACCGCGGCGAGGCGTGGATGACCACGCTCGACGGGTCGGCCAAGGTCCGCAACGTCGAGACGGCCCGCGCCGCGGGCCTGCCCGCGCGGGCGGCGGTGTGCCAGGTGGCCGGCGGCCGCTGGCTCACGCTCGAGGGCACGCTCGTCGTCGACCGCGACGCCGCGGCGGTGGCGGAGGCTGAGCGCCGCCACGCCGTGCGCCACGCCGCGCTGGAGCCCGAGCCCCGCCGCGTCGTCCTCCGGCTCCGGGTGGACCGCGTGCTCGGCTCGGACTACATGACCCGCTGACCGGCCGGTGCCGCGGGACGCGCGCCCCGCG
>JAEZAR010000169.1 GCA_023430425.1 Actinomycetes bacterium
CCGCGCGACGCCCTCGGCCACCGGGGCGAGGGCCGCGGGGTCGAGCGCGGGCAGCCGGGCGACGTCGTCGGCGGTGCGCACCGGGTGCGCGAGGACCGGGCCGGTCCCCGGCACGATGTCCACGTCGACGCCGGCGAGGCGCAGCGGGACGACGATGTCGCTGAAGAAGATGGCGGCGTCGACCCCGTGCCGGCGCACCGGCTGGAGCGTGATCTCCGCGGCGAGGGCGGGGTCGAGGCACGCGTCGAGCATCGTGACGCCGGCCCGCGCGGCCCGGTACTCGGGCAGGGACCGTCCCGCCTGGCGCATGAACCAGACCGGGACCCGGTCGGGGTCGCGCTCGCCGCGCAGCGCACGGACGAGCGGGGAGCCGGCGGTCCGGCCGTCGACGAGCGGGTGGGCGGGCGGCAGCGGCACGCGATCGATTGTGCCCGCGGGGCCCGGGTTTGGTTGAATCGGAGGCCTTGTGGTCCTTCTGGCGCTCTCCGCGAGCCACCACGACCTCGACCTCGACGTGCTGGAGCAGCTGAGCAGCGGCGCCCGGTCCGTCGGTCCGGCCGCCGTGGCCGACGGCTCCGTCGCCGGTTGCGTGGTCCTGGCGACCTGCAACCGGTTCGAGCTGTACCTGGAGACGGCCGACGGCGCCGACCCGCAGGTCGCGGCGAAGGCGGCGACGCAGGCCGTCGCGGCGGCCGCGGACCTGCCCGTGGCCGACGTGGCGCACGCCCTGCGGCCGCGGACGGGCGCGTTCGGCGTGGCGCAGCACCTCTTCGGCGTCGCGTCCGGGCTCGACTCGGTCGTGGTCGGCGAGCGCGAGGTGGCCGGGCGGGTCCGGCGGGCGCTGGGCGCGGCCCGGCGGGACGGCACCACGAGCTCCGGGCTCGAGCGGCTGTTCCAGCGTGCGTCCCGGGCGTCGCGGGCCGTGGGGGCGGCCACGTCGCTCGGCTCGTCGGGCAGGTCGGTGGTGACGGTCGCCCTGGACCTCGTCGAGGAGCGCCTGCCCCGGCCCGAGGACCGCCGCACCCTGCTCATCGGCACGGGCTCGTACGCGCGAGCGGTGGTCGCCGCGCTCCGCGCCCGCGGGTCGGGCCCGGTCTCCGTGCTCTCGCCGTCGGGACGGGCGGCGGAGTTCGCGGCCGCCCGCGGGCTCACCCCGGTCCCGCCCGACGGCCTGGTCGACGCCCTCGCCGAGGCGCACCTCGTCGTGGGCTGCTCGGGCGCACGAGGCCCGGTCCTGCGGCCCGACGACGTGGTCGCCGCGCTCCCGGGTCACCGCCCGCTCGTGGTCCTGGACCTCGCGCTGCGGCACGACGTCGACCCCGCGGTCGCGGACGTGCCCGGCGTGACCCTGGTCGACCTCGCGACGGTCCAGCAGCACGCCGGCTTCGTCGCGCCCGAGGTGGCCGACGGCTGGCAGGTCGTCGCCGAGCAGGCGGCGCGCTTCGCGGACGCGATGGCCGAGGAGGACGTGGTGCCGGCGGTCGTCGCGCTGCGCGGCTACGTCCAGGGGATGGTCGAGGACGAGCTGCGCCGGCGTCCGCGGACGGCGGGTGAGGAGCGTGCGCTGCGCCGGTTCGCGGCACGGCTGCTGCACCTGTCGGTCCTGCGTGCGCGGGAGAACGCCCGCCGCGGCGAGGCGCAGGCGTACCGGGACGCCGTCGAGACGCTCCTGGGCGTCGAGCTGCCGGCGGCGGGCCCTCAGGAGCCCAGGTACCGCTCCACCAGCTCGCGGGCGAGGCCCGTGTAGGAGGCGGGCGTCATCGACGCGAGGCGCTCCGCGGCGTCGTCGGGCAGCCCGAGCCCGCGGACGAAGGCCCGCAGGTCCTCCCCCGTGACCCGGCGGCCGCGCGTGAGCTCCTTGAGCCGCTCGTAGGGGTCCGCCATCCCGGGGACGCCCGCGACGGCGGCCGCGCGCATCGCCGTCTGGATCGGCTCGGCGAGCACCTCCCAGTTCGCGTCGAGGTCACGCGCCATCGCCTCGGCGTCGACGTCCAGGCCGGCAAGGCCCCGGCGCACGTTGTCGATCGCCAGCAGCGAGTGGCCGAACGCGGGGCCGATGTTGCGCTGGGTCGTGGAGTCGGTGAGGTCCCGCTGGAGGCGGGAGGTGACGAGCGTCGCGCCCAGCGCGTCGAGGAGCGCGCACGAGATCTCGAGGTTCGCCTCGGCGTTCTCGAAGCGGATCGGGTTGACCTTGTGCGGCATGGTCGAGGACCCGACGGTGCCCTGACCCCTGACCTGCGCGAAGTACCCCAGCGAGATGTACGTCCACACGTCGGTGGCGAGGTTGTGCAGGACGCGGTTGAACCGCGCGACGTCGGCGTAGAGCTCGGCCTGCCAGTCGTGCGACTCGATCTGGGTGGTGAGCGGGTTCCAGGTCAGGCCCAGCCCCTCCACGAACGTGCGGGACACCTCCGGCCAGTCGGCGTCGGGGACGGCGGCCAGGTGCGCGCCGAACGTGCCGGTGGCGCCGTTGAGCTTGCCCAGGTACTCCGTGCGCTCGACCCGGCGGACCTGCCGCGCCAGCCGGTGCGCGAGGACGGCGAGCTCCTTGCCGAGCGTGGTGGGCGTGGCCGGCTGGCCGTGGGTGCGCGCGAGCATCGGCACGTCGGCGTGCGCCCGGGCCATGGCCGCGACGTCGGCGACGAGGGCGCGGGCCGCGGGCAGCCACACCTGCTCGACGGCGCCGCGCACCATGAGCGCGTAGGCGAGGTTGTTCACGTCCTCGCTCGTGCAGGCGAAGTGCACGAGCTCGGCGAGGGCCGGCAGCGACGTGCCGGGCCCCAGCGCCGAGGGCGCCGCCGCGATGCGCCGCCGCAGGAGGTACTCGACCGCCTTGACGTCGTGGACCGTGACGCGCTCGATCTCCGCGAGCTCGGCGACGGTGGTGGCGTCGAACCCGGCCACGACCTCGCGCAGGTGGGCCAGGTCCGCGTCCGACAGCGCCGGGGCGCCCGGGACGACCCCGAGGCGCGAGAGGTGGGCGACCCACTCGATCTCGACGTGCACCCGCTCCCGGTTGAGGGCCGCCTCCGACAGGTGGTCCACGAGCGGTGCGACGGCGGCGCGGTACCGGCCGTCGAGGGGGCCCAGGGCGATCGGCGGGTCGGCGTCGGCGAGCCGGCGCCGGGAAGGGGAGGACATGGCCGCATCCTCCCATCGCCGCCCGCGCGGGCGCGGGGGCGTCCGCGACGCGGGGTGAACTCGCCCGGCCCTCGTCCCCGGGCGTGGCCGGCGGGCGACAATGGGCCGGTGACCGGGCCGACGACGCCGACGCCCCCCCGGGGCGAGGT
>JAEZAR010000199.1 GCA_023430425.1 Actinomycetes bacterium
GTCCTGGGCGACCCTGCCTTCCGGGCCGCCGCGGGCCTCGTCGGGCAGCGCCTGCGGGCCCAGGACGGGGTGCGGGTCGCCGCCGACCGGCTCGAGGGGCTCGCGACGCGGGTGGGGTCGGGGCGCCCGGCGCGTCGCACCGGCTCCCGCCCGTGAGTCGCGTCCGGCCGACGCGCTAGCCTCGCGAGGACCGCCGGCCGCCGTGACCCTGGGAGCCGAGATGCCCGGACACCGGATCTTCGCGCTGCCGTTCGCGGCGCTGTACCCGCTCTACGTGACCAAGGCCGAGCGCAAGGGTCGCACCAGGGCCGAGGTGGACGAGGTCATCTGCTGGCTCACGGGGTACGACGCCGCCGGGCTCGAGCGGGTGGTCGCGGACGGGGTCGACCTGGAGACGTTCTTCGGCCGGGCACCCGCGATGAACCCCGACGCCGCCCTCATCCGCGGCGTCGTCTGCGGGGTCCGCGTCGAGGAGATCGAGGACCCGCTGATGCAGCGGGTCCGGTACCTCGACAAGCTCGTCGACGAGCTCGCGCGCGGCAAGAAGATGTCGTCGATCCTGCGCAGCAGCGCCGGCGAGGGCGCGCGCTCGGCGTCCTGAGCGCCGCCCCGGCCCTCACCGCAGCGCGGCGCGGACGGCCACGGTCATCCGGTACGCGTCCTGCGCGCCGTCGGGGCCGAGCAGCACGTCCATCCGCTTGGTCGCGACGAGGCCGGCGTCGGCCAGCGCGGCGGCCAGCAGGCGCGGGGCGTGGGCGCGGACGAGCACGTCGCCGACGAGCACCTCCTCGACGTCGGGCGCGTCGCCCCCGGCGGCGGCGCTCGGCAGCCGGGTGGTCAGCGCGAGACACCCGTCGGGTGACATCACCCGGGCGCACTCCGCCACGAGATCCCCCAGGTCGGGCACCAGGTGGGCGACGCCCGCGGCGACCACGTGCACGACGGCCCCGTCGTCGAACGGCCAGGGCCGTCGGGCGAGGTCGTGCTCGACGAGACGCTCCGCGACGCCCTTGGCCCGGCACACGGCGAGCATCCCGGGCGACTCGTCGACGCCCCACACGCGCAGCCCCCGGGCGGCGAGGGGGACCGCGCACAGCCCGGTCCCGATGCCCACCGCGAGCACCCGTTGGCCCGGGCGCAGCCGGTCGAGGATCAGGCCGACGAGCGCCTCGGGGTACCACCCGGCGGCCGAGGCCGCGGCGTCGTACGCCTCTGCGGTGCCGTCGTGCGCGGCACGGCTCTGCGCGGTCATCGCCGGGCTCCCGTCGTCGTCCGCCCCCGAGCATGGCACCGTCCCGCGGCGCCCGTGGCCGCCCGGTGCTCCGGACGTCCCCGACCTGCCGCGCTCACCGCGCGAGGGTGGAGGGCTCCCACTGCACCAGGAGCAGACCGGCGAGCACCGCCAGGTTCACCGCCACCGAGCCGACCGTCGAGCCGAGGGGGAAGGCGCGCGGGAAGAGGGCCGTCGCCGCGAGCGAGAGCACCGCCGAGGCGACCGCCACCTCCCGGAACCACCCCTGGCCCGCGAGGAGGGCCACCGCGGCCGCGAGGAACCCGCCCGTGGGCAGGAGGAAGAGGGCCCCCGCGACGGCGCGCTCGACCGCATCCGACCACGACCCGAGCAGCCACGACGACGAGGAGACCCCGTCGAACCGGGCCAGGCCCCAGGCCGGCAGCCACCCGAGCACGTGCCCGATCCCGTGCGCGCCCACCACGCCGCCCGCCACCAGCACCGCTGCGTCCACCATTCCTCCGTCCCATCCGGTGCGTACGGCGTACGCACGTTGCGTACGCCGTACGCTAGGCGCTAGCCTCGCCCCGTGTCAAGCACCCCTGCACGCACCCGGGCCGCCCTGTCCCGCGAGCGGATCGTCCGGGCCGCGGCCGAGATCGTCGACGAGCAGGGCGTGGACGCGCTGTCCATGCGCGCGGTGGCGACCAGGCTCGGCTCGGGGGTGATGTCGCTCTACCGCCACGTCACCGGCCACGAGGAGCTGCTGGACCTCGTGCTGGCCGCCATGACCGCCGAGATCGAGCTGCCGGAACCCACCGGGCAGTGGCGGGAGGACCTGCGGGCGGCCGCCCGCGCCATGCGGGCGGCCCTGCTGCGCCGGCCGAGGCTCACCCTGCTGCTCACCGCGCGCGCGGGTCGGGGGGCGGGCGAGCTGGTGCTGGTGGACCGGGTCCTGGGGGTGCTGCGGACCGCGGGCCTCTCGCCGCGCGAGGCCGTGCTGGTCAACCACGCGCTGGGCAACCTCGTCGCCGGGGCCGCGCTCTGGGAGGCGACCGGCCTGGGTGGCGCCGCCGGCGCGGACCGCACGGACCGGCTCGCCGAGGTGCATCGCGTCGTCGAGGCGGCCGGCGAGGACCTCCCCCACCTCGCCTGGGCGCGCGGCGAGCTCCTGTCACCCGACCTCGACGAGCGCTTCGAGGCGGCGCTCGACCTCGTGGTCGCCGGCGCGGAGTCCTGGATCGACTGACGAGCCGGACGCGCTCAGGGCGCGACGGCGGTGCCGACCAGGAGGTGGCGGGTGAGCGCGGGTGCGGGGATCTGCGCCGCCCGCAGCCCGCTGGTGTCCAGGCCGGCGGCGCCGAGCACGCCGCCCGTGTCCCGGTCGAGGTGGCAGCCCCCCGCCAGGCGCGTGTAGACGGGGTCGAGCCGGCGCTGCCAGCGCGCCGTCGTGGGGTCCTCGCTGCGCACGTGCTCCAGGACCAGGACCTGCCCACCCGGGCGCAGCACCCGCCGGATCTCCGCGGCGACCGCCGCGGGGTCGTCCACGCTGCACATCGACAGCGTGAGCAGCACCGTGTCGACCGAGGCACCCGGCAGGGGCACGTCCTCCCCGCCGACGGGGTGCACGACGGCCGACCCCGGCGCCACGCGGGCGAGCCGCGCCCGCATGTGCGGGTCGGGCTCGAGGAGGTGCAGGTCGGTCACGGCGGGGGGCAGGTGCACCAGGTTCGCACCCGTGCCGGCGCCGATGTCGAGGGTGACGCCGCGCGCCCGCGCGACGAGGCCCGCGCGGTGCCGCCCGAGCGGGCCCGCCTCCTGGGACCGGCACGTGAGGGCGTACAGCCACGTCGAGACGCGGTGCCCCCGCTCGGCGCTCGCCGGTCGGCGCGGTCCCTCGGCCATGGCTCCAGGGTCGCAGGTGCCGGGACGTCCGGCGACGGGCACCGGCCGCGCGATCTCACATACCCCCTGGGGTATACTTCGGACGACGTCCCGGTCCCGACGAGAGGCACTCCATGACCGAGCCCACGCCCTCCCCGTCCGTCCTCGACCGTCTGCGCGGCCTCTTCTCCGACCGGGACTCGACCCGGCTTCGGTCCAGCGTGCCGGCCGCTCGCGCGATCGGGCTCGTGGCCGACGGCGCCGCCCTCGTCGACGTGCGAGAGGCGGTCGAGTGGCGCTCGGGCCACGCGCCGCAGGCGGTGCACGTCCCGCTCGGCGACCTCGAGCGGGGCTCGCGGCGTCTGCGCAAGGACCGCCCCGTCCTGGTCGTGTGCGCCAGCGGGATGCGCTCGCGCACCGGCGCGAAGCAGCTCCGGGCGCTCGGCTTCGACGCCGCGAGCGTCTCCGGCGGCATGGCCGCCTGGCGGCGTGCGGGCGGCGCCGTCCGCTGACTGCCGCGCCCGCCCGCCCCGATGTCGAGAAACCGCGGGCCGCTCCGTCCCCGGGGTGAGCGCGCCCAGAATGGGCGCACCGGCACCGAGGAGGACCACCATGGCGAGGTACCTGCTGCTCAAGCACTACCGCGGCGCACCGGCGGCCGTGAACGACGTCCCGATGGACAGGTGGACGCCCGACGAGGTCACGGCGCACATGCAGTACATGGCCGACTTCGCCGCGCGCCTCGAGGCCAGCGGTGAGTACGTCGACGGGCAGGCCCTGGCCCCCGACGGGCTCTGGGTCCGGTACGACGGCGAGGGCCGGCCGCCGGTCACCGACGGCCCCTTCGCCGAGACCAAGGACCTCATCGCGGGCTGGATGATCATCGACGTCGAGAGCCAGGAACGGGCGGTCGCGCTCGCGGGCGAGCTCTCGGCGGCTCCGGGTGCCGGCGGCGCGCCGATCCACGAGTGGCTGGAGGTCCGGCCGTTCCTCACGGCCCCGCCGACGATCACCGAGTGACGCCGTGGACGAGTCCCTGGTCCGCCGGCTGACCCCGGCGGTGATCGGCGTCCTCGTCCGTCGCGGAGCCGGCTTCGCGGCGGCCGAGGACGCCGTCCAGGACGCCCTGGTGGACGCGGTGCGCGCCTGGCGCACCGACCCGCCACGGGACCCGAAGGGCTGGCTCGTCGCCGTCGCGTGGCGCCGGTACCTGGACGACGTCCGCTCGGAGGCCGCGCGCCGCCGCCGGGAGGAGGCCGTCGACGCCGAGCCGGCGCCCGGTCCGGCAGCGAGCGCCGACGACACCCTCTGGCTCTACTTCCTGTGCGCGCACCCCGCGCTCACGCCGGCGTCGGCGGCGGCGCTCACGCTGCGCGCCGTCGGCGGCCTGACCACCCGGCAGATTGCCGACGCGTACCTCGTGCCCGAGGCGACGATGGCGCAACGCATCAGCCGCGCGAAGCGCACGGTGGCCGACGTCCGTCTCGACCAGCCGGGCGACGTCGCGACGGTGCTGCGGGTCCTCTACCTCGTGTTCAACGAGGGCTACTCCGGCGACGTCGACCTGGCGGCGGAGGCGATCCGGCTCACCCGGCAGCTCGCCGCCCTCGTGGACCACCCCGAGGTCGCCGGGCTGCTCGCGCTCATGCTCCTGCACCATGCCCGGCGCGCCGCCCGGACCACGCCCGACGGCGCGCTGGTCCCCCTCGCCGAGCAGGACCGGACGCTGTGGGACACCACCCTGATCCGCGAGGGCGTCGACGTCCTCCAGGGCGCCCTCGCCCGGGACCGGCTCGGGGAGTACCAGGCGCAGGCGGCGATCGCCGCCCTGCACGCCGACGCCCCGACGGCCCGGGAGACCGACTGGGTCCAGGTCGTCGAGTGGTACGACGAGCTCGTCCGCCTCACGGGCAGCCCGATCGCCCGCCTCAACCGGGCGGTCGCGGTCGGCGAGGCGGACGGGCCGCAGGCCGGGCTGGCGGCGCTGACGGGGCTGGACCCGGCCCTCCCCCGGTTCGACGCCGTCGCGGCCCACCTGCACGAGCGGGCCGGCAACCTCGCGACGGCGGCGCGGCTCTACGCGGTCGCGGCGGGGCGCGCGACGAACGCCGCCGAGCGCCACCACCTGACCCTGCAGGCGGCGCGCCTGAACGCGGCATCGGGCCCGTGAACCCTCGATAGGCTCGGAGCACCATCCCGGAGCGGAGGCCGTCATGGACGAGCAGCCGGAGCGTCCCTTCGTCGCCGTGCAGATCCCGACCGGTGCTGGCCGGGCCACCGCCGTGGGCGTGCACGCCCCGATCGGGGCCGTGAGCCGCAAGGACCGCACCCGCGCGGCACGGACCGCGCTGCGCCGGGAGGACGACACGACCCTCGTCCTGACGACGGCGCTGCCCGGGACCGTGCGGCTGCAGCGCCGCGTCGGCGGCGGGTGGGAGGCGCTCGAGGAGCTGCCGGCGTCGCGCACCGGCCAAACCCGGCTCACCCTCCCGCCCGACGCGGAGCCCGGGACGACGTACCGCGTCGTCTTCGCGCCGCGCAACGAGGACATCACGGCCTGGGTCTCGGCGGACGTCCTCGCCTGAGGCACGGGATCGACGGCGGGCACCCGCCGCTCCTAGGGTCCGGCCATGAGCGACGACGCGCGCAACGGTCCGCAGCCGGCGCCGACGAGCGTCCCCGGGCCGAGGCAGGTCCGGCGGGCCGCGCCCGAGCACGCCGACGCCGTCGGCCGGCTGCTGTCCGACTTCAACACGGAGTTCGAGACGCCCACCCCGCCCGCGGAGGACCTCTCGCGCAGGTTCGCCGTCCTGCTCGCGCGGGACGACGTCCTCGTCCTGCTCACCGGGCCCGACGCCGACCCGACCGGGTTCGCCTTCCTCACCCTGCGTCCCACCCCCTACCACGACGGGCCGCTCGCCCAGCTCGAGGAGCTCTACGTCCGGCCGGACCTCCGGGACCGGGGCCTCGGCACGGCGCTGCTGCAGACCGCCCTGGACGCCGTGCGCGCACGGGGCGCCGGCGAGGTCCACATCGGCGTCGACGAGGTGGACACCGACACGCGCCGCTTCTACGAGCGCCACGGGTTCAGGAACGTCGAGCCCGGCGAGGACGGCCGGATGCTGCTCTACCTGCGCGAGCTCTGAGCCCGGCCAGGCTGCATCCGGACGCGCGCCGCCGGCCGTAGAGGTGGCATGACGACCGAGGCGCGCGGCACGTGGCGGCCTCGCACGCCGCCCCCCGGAGGCCGCCCGGCGGTCCCCCCGGGGCCGGGGCAGGAGTCCGTGTGGGACTACCCGCGCCCCCCGGCCGTGGACCCGAGCACGGAGCACGTCGTCGTGCGCCTCGGTGCGACCGTCGTCGCGGACACGCGCCGCGCGCTCCGCGTCCTCGAGACCTCGCACCCGCCGACCTACTACCTGCCGCGTGCGGACGTGGCCGAGGGGGCCCTCGCGCTCTCCGTGGGAGCCGCCACCGTCTGCGAGTTCAAGGGCCGCGCCGTGTACGTCGACGTCTTGGGCGTCGACGGCGACGGCCGGCCCCTCGTCGCCCGCCGCGCCGCGTGGTCGTACCCCGCGCCCTCCCACGGGTACGCGGCGCTCACGGGCCACGTCGCGTTCTACCCCGGCCGCCTGGTGTGCACCGTGGACGGCGAGCCCGTGCTGGCCCAGGAGGGGGACTTCTACGGCGGCTGGCGGACGAGCCGCGTCGTCGGCCCGTTCAAGGGGGCGGCGGGCACGCGCGGCTGGTGAGGGCCGCGACGCTCGTCCGCTGCACCGGGCGCGCACCCGCCGCCGTCGCGGGCTCGGCCGAACGGATGACCAGCGGGTGAAAACGGGCGGAACCGGTGATCTTGGTCGGTGCGCGGCGGGAGAGTGTGCCTGGCTGTCCCCACCGGAACTCCCCCACCGTCCGGAGCCCTCATGTCCGCGTCCGCGCGCCGCCCCCTGTCCCTGCGCCTGTCCCTGCGCCCGTCCCGGCGTCCGTCCCTGCGCACCGTGGCGGCCACGGCCGCCCTCGGC
>JAEZAR010000234.1 GCA_023430425.1 Actinomycetes bacterium
CCGCGGCACCGTCCGGCGACGGCGAGGGCCGGCCCGCCCGGAGGCGGACCGGCCCTGCTCGCCCGCTCGCTCACGGGCGTCCCCTCGCGGGGGGTCGGCGACGCGTCACTCGACGACGGCGGGGCAGCCCCGGAACGGCGCGTACGTCGTGTGCAGCAGGTCGTGCGCGACGTGGCTGTTCGGCTCGCCGTAGTACTCGTCATAGAGCCGCAGGATGTCGGGGTTCTCCTGCGACTTGCGGTACTTGGAGAGCTTGTCGATCTCCACGAGCACACGCTGGCGCGCGGCCATCTCGCCGACCCGGTCCGGAACGGGGTGCCCGGCGCCGTTGATGCAGCCGCCGGGGCAGGCCATGACCTCGATGAGGTCGTAGCCGACGTCCTCGCCGTCCCGGATGCGCCGCGCCAGCTCGGCCACGTTGTTCAGGCCCGAGATGACCGCGACCCGCACGGTCGCCCCGCCGGCCTCGACGGTCGCCTCCTTGAACCCCTCGAGCCCGCGGACCTCCTCGAAGTCGAGGTCGTCGACGAGCGGCGCGCCGGTGAGCTTCTCCACCGCCATCCGCAGGGCCGCCTCCGCGACGCCGCCGGACGCCCCGAAGAGGACCCCGGCGCCGGTGACCCGCTTGTACGGCTCGTCGAAGGACCCGGGCTCGACGTCGGCCGGCTCCAGGCGCAGCATCTGCACCATCTCGAGGAACTCGGTCGTGGTGAGGACCGCGTCGACGTCGCGGACGCCCTCGGGGGCGAACTCGGGGCGGGCGGCCTCGTACTTCTTGGCGAGGCAGGGCACGATCGAGACGACGTACAGGTCGTCGAGACTCACGCCCGCCTGCTGCGCGAAGTGGTTCTTCACAGTGGCGCCCATCATCTGCTGCGGGGACTTGCAGCTGGACAGGTGCGGGATGAGCTCGGGGTAGCGGCGCTCGACGAGGTTGACCCAGCCCGGGCAGCAGGACGTGAACTGCGGCATCGTGCCGCCGTCGGTGACCCGGCCGAGGAACTCGGTCGTCTCCTCCATGATCGTCAGGTCGGCGGCGAACGAGAAGTCGAAGACCTTGTCGAAGCCGACCTTGCGCATGAGCCCGGCGATGAACGCCGACGCGTCCTCCACGGACAGGTCGTACTCGCTCGCGATGACCGTGCGCACCGCGGGCGCCACGAACCCGACCACGACCTTGCCGGGGTCGTTGATCGCCGTGAAGACGTCGCCCCGCTCGCGCTTGTAGTCCAGCGCGCCGCAGGGGCACGCGCGCACGCACTGACCGCAGGACACGCAGTCGGTGAGCTCGAGCGGCTGGCCGTTGTGCGTCCCGACCGTCAGCTGGCCCTCGTGGAACTGGTACGCCAGGACCCCGACGCCCTCGATCTCCGCGCACGCCGCCACGCACCGCCCGCAGGAGATGCACTTGTTGTTGTCGCGGACGATGAACGGGTGGTCCTCCTGGATCGGGGACCTCGGGCGCACGTGCAGCGTGGGCGCAAACTGCACGCCGTGGTCGGTCGCCTCGTTGCGCAGCGCGCAGTGGTTCTGCTTCGAGCAGCCGCACTCGAGGCAGCGCGCCGCCTCGGCGCGCGCCTGCTCCTCGGAGAACCCGAGCTCGACCTCGACGAAGCTGTCCACCCGGTCCCCGGGGGGCAGGGCAGGCATGACGGCGCGGACCAGGTGCGGCACGCCCTCGAACTCCGCGCGCGGCAGGTCCTCGTTGGTGCCGCGGCTGCAGCTGTAGTCCTCGTGGGCGGGGCGGACGTAGCCGCGCGTGACGAAGTCGTCGAGCGCCTTCGCGGCGCGTCGGCCGGCCGCGATCGCCTGGATGACCGTCGCCGGACCCGTGACGCAGTCGCCGCCGGCGAAGACGTTCATCTCCGACGTCTGCATCGTCTGGCCCTCGATGTCGATGTCGCCCCACTTGTTCAGGCGCACCGGGAGGTCGTTGTAGAGGAAGGTCGTGTCGGTCGTCTGGCCGATCGCCCCGATGACGTAGTCGGCGTCGATGACGAAGTCGCTGCCCTCGACGATGACCGGGCGACGGCGCCCGGAACGGTCGGGCTCGCCGAGCTCCATCCGCACGCAGTGGACCTGCTTGCGGCCGTCCGGACCCACGGTGATCTTGGTGGGTGCGGTGAGGAAGACCATCTCCACGTCCTCGTGGAGCGCCTCGGCGATCTCGATCGGCTCGGCGGGCATCTCCGCCTGGGTGCGGCGGTAGACGAGCTTGACGTTCCGCGCGCCCATCCGCAGCGCGGTCCGCGCGCAGTCGATGGCGGTGTTGCCGCCACCGATGACGACGACGGTCTCGCCCAGGTCGACCTTCGCGCCCTTGGTGACGTGACGCAGGTAGTCGATGCCGAGCTCGACGCCGTCGAGGTGCTCGCCGTCGATCCGCATGGGCGAGGCACGCCACGAGCCGATCGCGAGGTAGACGGCGTCGAAGTCGCGCCGCAGGTCCTCCAGGCGCAGCTGGGTGCCGAGGCCCTTGCCGGTGACGATCTGGACGCCGAGGGCGGAGATGAAGGCGATCTCTGCGTCGAGCGTCGCCTTGGGCAGGCGGTACTCGGGGATGCCGTAGCGCATCATGCCGCCGGCGTGGTCCTGCTTCTCGAAGACCGTGACCTGGTGGCCCGCGATCGCGCTGTAGTACGCGGCGGACAGGCCCGACGGGCCCGCGCCGACGACGGCGATCCGCTTGCCCGAGGGCTCGGCCAGCCGCGGGCGCCACGGCTCCTCCTGCGCCCGGTCCCAGTCGGCCACGAAGCGCTTGACCGAGTTGATCGCGACCGGCTCCTCCACGAGGTTGCGGCGGCACTCGGCCTCGCAGGGGTGGGGGCACACGCGGCCGCAGGCCGAGGGGAAGGGGTTGCGGTCCTTGATGACGCGCAGCGCCGCGGCGTAGTTCCCGTCGGCGACGTGCTTGAGGTACGTCTGGATGTCGATGTTCGCGGGGCAGGTCTGCACGCAGGGCGCGACGCAGTCGGCGTTGTGGTCGCACAGCAGCTGCTCGAGGCGGACCTTGCGATACTCCTCCAGGCGGGGGGAGTGCGTGGTGATGGTCATGCCCGGCTGGATGGGCGTGACGCAGGCCTTGACGTCGCGCGGGTGGTCGCTGCCGTCCGCGGCGACCTCGACGACGCACAGCCCGCAGTTGCCGTTGGAGCGCTTGAGCCGGATGTCGTGGCACAGCGAGGGGACCTCGATGCCCTCCATGACCAACGCCTTGAGGATCGTCAGGTCGTCGAAGACCTGGATCTCGCGGTTGTTGACCGTGACGGTGATCCGGTCGTTCTCGGACAGTGGGCGCACCTGTGGTCCTCCGTGGTCGGGCCGGCCGCTACGGCGCGTGGCGAGGGTGTGCCGCGGGCCCTCGGGTCGCCGAGAGGGTCCGTGCCAGACGCCGGCGCATTCCACGCTACGGCCGGCCGGCAGGGGTTCTCACGGACTTCCGGCCCATCCTGCCGTCGCATTCCGCACCTGCGTCCGTGCAGGTCAGGCAAGCCTTTCCTGACCCGGAAATGACCCGGGGAGGACCGAGCGAAAATGCGTTCGGCCGACGTCGAGAATCCGGTCCACGCCGCTCTCGGGTCGCCGCCCCGGCCCGGTCCACGTAGCGTCGGGAGCCCGACGCGACAGGAGACGGACATGGCCATGATCAGGGGCCTGCTGAAGTCGGCGATCCTCGCCAAGGCGGTGCAGATCGCCCGGCGGGAGATGGCGAAGCCGGAGAACCAGCGCCGAGCCAAGGAGCTGCTGCACAAGGTGACCTCCCGCGGGTCGCGGAAGCCGGCGCCCGCCGCGACCCGGTCCGGCGTCCGGCGCTCACCCGCCCGCGGCTGACACCCGGACGGCTCGCGAGAGGGGCGGACGACCCGGGCCTCGCCGCCGCGGGGCCTCGCCTAGGCTCCCTGCGACGACGCCGATCCCGGGAGGTCGCCGGTGGGGTACCTGCGGGCCCAGCGGGCGGCTGTGCGC
>JAEZAR010000282.1 GCA_023430425.1 Actinomycetes bacterium
GGGCACGACCGCGACGCCGCCCTCGGCCGCCACCGGCTCGGCGATCGCGTGGTCGATCGCGATCCGCGGCAGGTCGGGCCAGACGCGGGCGAGCACGTCCGCCCGCGCACGGGTGTCCCAGGCCGCGGCGATCTCCCGCAGGCCGTCGTGCAGCGCGGGGTGCAGGCGACCCAGGTGCCCGAGCAGGACCCCCGCCCGCACGACGAACATCCCGGCGTTCCAGCTGTACTCGCCGGTGGCGAGGTAGGCGGCGGCGGTGGCGGCGTCGGGCTTCTCGGTGAAGCCCGCCACGTGCCGCGCGTCGGGGGCGTCGGCGAGGCCCAGCGGGGCGCCGGAGCGGACGTACCCGAACGCGGTGGACGGACCCGTCGCCCGGATCCCGACGGTCGTCACGTAGCCGGCGCGGGCCGCCGCGACGGCCTGCGCCACGGCGTCGGCGAACCCCTCCCCCGCGATGACGTGGTCGGCGGCGAACGACCCGACGACGACGTCCGCGCCCTCGCGCTGGGCGAGGACGGCCGCGGCGAGGCCGATCGCGGCCATCGAGTCCCGGGGCGAGGGCTCCGCGAGCAGCCCGGCGTCGGGCACCTGGTCGGGATCCAGCTGACCGCGCACCGCGGGCACGTGCGCCGCGCCCGTGACGACGACCACGCCGCCGGGCCCCGTCAGGGGCGTCAGCCGGTCGACGGTGGCCTGCAGGAGCGTGCGCCCGGTGCCGGTGAGGTCGTGCAGGAACTTCGGCGCGCCCGCGCGTGAGAGCGGCCACAGGCGGGTGCCGGCACCTCCGGCCGGGACGATCGCGCGGAACGACGGGAGCGGGGTGGGCGCCATGGCGGCCATCCTGCCAGCGGCGGGACGTGACCCCCGTCACGGCCGGGCCCCCGGCGGACGTCGTAGAGTTGCCGCAGATTCTCGACGTCGAGGGATCGGCCGCGCAGGCAGGTGCCGGTCGACAGGGACGTCGAGGGGTGAGTCGAAACGGAGGGTCCCAGTGCCCGAGGCACCGGCCGGCACGCTCTACCGCGGGCGGGAGGGGATGTGGTCCTGGCTCGCCCACCGGGTGACCGGGTTCGGCATCTTCTTCTTCCTGCTGGTGCACGTCCTGGACACGTCGCTCGTGCGCGTGTCGCCCGAGGCGTACAACGCCGTCATCGGCACGTACAAGAACCCGATCATGGGGGTGGGTGAGGCCGCGCTCGTCGGCGCGATCGTGTTCCACGCCTTCAACGGGATCCGGATCACCCTGGTCGACTTCTGGTCCCAGGGCACCCGCTACCAGCGCGTCATGCTCTGGGTCGTCGTGGGCCTCTTCGTGGTGACGATGGCGTTCTTCCTCCCCCGGCACCTCGGGAACGTCTTCGGGGGGCACGCATGACCACCGCCCCGACCACCCCCGCGATCCCCGCACCGCGCACGCGCGCCACGGGCCGCACGACCGGGCGGACGAACTACGAGCTCTACGGCTGGCTGTTCATGCGCGCGTCGGGCGTGCTCCTCATCGTGCTGATCTTCGGCCACCTGTTCCTCAACCTCATCGACGGCGAGGGCATCAACGCGATCGACTTCGGCTTCGTCGCGGGCAAGTGGGCCTCGCCGCTGTGGCAGGTGTGGGACCTGCTCATGCTGTGGCTCGCGATGATCCACGGCACCAACGGGGTCCGGACGATCATCAACGACTACGCCGAGCGCACGGCGACCCGGGTGGTGCTGAAGTCGGCGCTGTACCTCGCGTTCACCGTCGTCGTCGTGCTCGGCACCCTCGTGATCTTCACGTTCGACCCGTGCCCGGCGAACGCCCCGGCCGACCTCCTGCCGTCGTTCTGCACGGCCTGAGTCCCCCGTCCCCCGCGACCCGTCCCAGCCCGACCACCGGAGGAATCGAGCCCAGATGCAGACCCACCAGTACGACGTCGTCATCATCGGCGCCGGGGGGGCGGGCATGCGGGCGGCGCTCGAGGCGTCGACGCGCGCGCGGACCGCTGTGCTGAGCAAGCTCTACCCCACGCGGTCCCACACCGGCGCGGCCCAGGGCGGCATGTGCGCCGCCCTCGGCAACGTCGAGGAGGACAGCTGGGAGTGGCACACGTTCGACACGGTCAAGGGCGGGGACTACCTCGTCGACCAGGACGCGGCCGAAGTGATGGCCAAGGAGGCCATCGACGCGGTGCTCGACCTGGAGCACATGGGCCTGCCCTTCAACCGGACACCGGACGGCAAGATCGACCAGCGCCGGTTCGGGGGGCACACCCGCAACCACGGCGAGGCCGCCGTGCGCCGCGCGTGCTACGCGGCCGACCGGACCGGCCACATGATCCTGCAGACCCTGTACCAGCAGTGCGTCAAGCAGGACGTCGCGTTCTTCAACGAGGTCTACGCGCTCGACCTGCTGCTCACGCACGACCTCCTCGACGGCGAGGTGCCCGACGACGAGGACGTGCGGGTCGCCGGCGTCGTCGCCCACGACCTGTCCACCGGCGAGCGGCACGTGTTCCGCGCGAAGTCCGTCATCCTCGCCACCGGCGGCGCGGGCAAGATCTACAAGACCACGTCGAACGCGCACACCCTCACGGGCGACGGGATGGCGCTCGCCTTCCGCAAGGGCATCCCGTTGGAGGACATGGAGTTCTTCCAGTTCCACCCGACGGGCCTCGCCGGCCTGGGCATCCTCCTGTCCGAGGCCGCCCGCGGCGAGGGCGGGATCCTGCGCAACAGCGACGGCGAGCGGTTCATGGAGCGGTACGCACCGACCATCAAGGACCTCGCGCCGCGCGACATGGTCGCCCGCGCGATGGCCAACGAGGTGCGCGAGGGCCGCGGCTGCGGGCCGAACAAGGACTACGTGCTGCTCGACCTGACCCACCTCGAGCCCGCGCACATCGACGCCAAGCTGCCGGACATCACCGAGTTCGCCCGCACCTACCTGGGCGTGGAGCCCTACACCGAGCCCGTCCCGGTCTACCCCACCGCGCACTACGCGATGGGCGGCGTGCCGACCACGATTCACGGCGAGGTGCTGCGGTCGAACACCGCCGTCGTCGGCGGCCTGTACGCCGCGGGCGAGGTCGCGTGCGTGTCCGTGCACGGGGCGAACCGGCTGGGCACCAACTCTCTGCTGGACATCAACGTGTTCGGCAAGCGCGCCGGGATCGCCGCGGCCGCCTACAGCGCGGGCACGGACCTCGCGGAGCTGCCCGAGGCGCCCGACGCGGACGTCGCAGGCCTCCTCGACCGCCTGCTGGCGGGCGACGGGGGCGAGCGCGTGGCCGCGCTGCGCCGCGCGCTGCAGGACTCGATGGACGCCGGCGCCCAGGTCTTCCGCACGGAGGAGTCCCTCACCGCGACCCTCACCGACATCCGTCGGCTGAAGGACCGCTACGCCGCCGTGACGGTCCAGGACAAGGGGCGCGCGTACAACACGGACCTCCTCGAGGCGGTCGAGCTCGGGTTCCTCCTCGACCTCGCCGAGGTCGTCGTCGCGGGTGCGCTCGCGCGCGAGGAGTCGCGCGGCGGCCACTTCCGCGAGGACTTCCCGATGCGCGACGACGCGAACTGGCTCAAGCACACGATGGCGTACCTGCGCCGGTCGCCGGACGGCGGCACCCGCGTGGAGCTCGCCAGCAAGCCCGTGACCATCACCCGGTACGAGCCCATGGAGCGGAAGTACTGATGCCCGACGAGACCGTGGGCGGCCCGTCGCCCGAGGAGCAGCCCGCCGACGGCGCGGCACCGCCCGCCCCGACGGCGGCGACGCCGCGCGAGGCCGCGTCGCCGCGCAAGCCCGCGTCGAGG
>JAEZAR010000358.1 GCA_023430425.1 Actinomycetes bacterium
CCCCGGCGCGGTCCGCGGCGTCCTCGTCCCCGGCGGCGCCCTCGGCCCCGACGCCCTCGGCTGCGGTCACGCCACCATCGTCCCCCACGCACCCGGCGCCGCCCCTGGCGTGCCGCCGGACCGCCCCGCGGTCCGTCCTTGACCTCGAGCGCGCTCGAACGGCTATACCTGGTCGACGCCGTCGAGGGGGAAGGGGAGCACGTGGACGTGCTGGTCGTGGGCGCGGGCGAGGTCGGTGGGTTCTACGCGGAGCGGTGGGCGCGGGCGGGTCATGCCGTGACGCTCACCTTCGCCCGGGACGACGCGCACGCCGCTGCGCTCGCAGAGCGGGTGGGGGCCGGGTGGCAGGACGCCGCGACCGACGTCCGGCCCGACGTCGTGCTCCTCGCCGTCCGCCTCGAGCACCTGGCCGAGGCGCGCCGGCACACCGGGCCGCTGACCGGCGTCGTGCTGCTGGACGCCGTCAACCCGTTCCTCCCGGACCGCACCGGGCTGGTGGCGCTCGACGGGCGCACCGCCGCGGACCTCGTCCGCGCCGCCTGGCCGCAGGTCCGGCACGTGAAGGCGCTGCACAGCATCGGGGTCCAGCGGGTGCGCGACGCCGCGGGGCCGGTCGCCGCGTTCGTCGCGGGGGACGACGACGGCGCGACGCAGGTCGCCGAGCGCCTCACCCGGGACGCCGGCCTGCTTCCCGTCCGCACGGGCGGCCTCGCGACGGCCGCGTGGAGCGAGCCACCGGGTCCGCTGTTCAGCCAGGCGTGGTCGGAGGCCGAGGCGCGGGCCAGGCTCGACGACCTCGTCCGCTGACGGACGGGCCGTCAGCCCGCACCGCGGCGAGCAGCTCGGCCCGGCGCCTCGCTGATGCGGTTTTCCCCGGCGGGGACCGGGACCTCCGTCCCTGGACGGAATACCCTACGGGGGTATGGTGTTGCCGTCGGTGGATCGACGACGGGAGGCACCGGTGGCCGGCTACAGCGGCAGCAAGGACGACTACCTCAAGCGGCTGCGCCGCATCGAGGGCCAGGTGCGCGGCATCGCGCGCATGGTCGACGAGGACACCTACTGCATCGACATCCTCACGCAGGTCTCCGCCGTGACCAAGGCGCTGCAGGCCGTGAGCCTCGGGCTCATGGAGGACCACCTCGGGCACTGCGTCGTGCACGCCGCCCGCGAGTCCGACGAGGCGGGCGACGCGAAGGTCCGTGAGGCCGCCGAGGCCATCGCACGCCTGGTCCGCAGCTGACCGCCCGGTCCGGTCGCCATCCGTCTCCTCTGACCGAGCACGACGCCACCCCACCCACGAGCCCCGAACCGAAGGAGAGCACCATGAGCACCCAGACCGTCGCGGTCCAGGGCATGACCTGCGGCCACTGCGTGAAGTCCGTCACCGAGGAGGTCTCGGCAATCCCGGGCGTGACCGACGTCGCCGTCGACCTCGTCAACGGGGGCACCTCGACCGTGACCATCACCGCGGCGGAGCCGGTCTCCGACGAGGCGATCGCCGCGGCAATCGACGAGGCCGGCTACACGATCGCCCCGCCCCGCTCGCTCCTCTGAGCACCCGCTCCCACCCGAGACCCCACCCGAGACCACCCCGGAAGTGGAGACAGACGGGCCCCGATCTCTCCAGGTGGAGAGTCGTGGGTCCGGAACCCTCCACTCTCGGCCCCACGTCGCCACCTCGGCGTCCGGACGACCAGGACGTGATCGCATGACCTCCGACGGCACCACCACCACCCCGACCGCGCCGGCCGGCGTGCCCGACGCGACCGCCGTCGTCGGCACGATCGACCTCGCCGTGAGCGGCATGACCTGCGCGTCCTGCGTCGCCCGGGTCGAGAAGAAGATCGGCAGGGTCCCGGGTGCCACGGCGCTGGTCAACCTCGCGACCGAGACGGCTCAGGTCCGCCTGACCGACGACGTCGACGTCGCGGACATCGTCAGGGCCGTCGAGGCGGCCGGCTACGGCGCGACGGTCGTGCGGGACTCCCGTGCGGCGCGGCCCGACGCCGGCCCGGCCGACCACCCCGAGCGTGGGCTCCCAGGGGCGACCGCGTCCGCGGCGGACGCGACGACCGGGGGCGAGGACACGTCCGCCCCCCTGCCCGACCGGGGCGCCGACCTGCGCCGCCGGCTCGTCTGGGCGGCGGTGCTCACGGTGCCCGTGGTGCTCCTCTCGATGGTCCCGGCCCTGCAGTTCCGGGGCTGGCAGTGGGTCGTCGTCGCGCTCGCGCTGCCCGTCGTGACCTGGGCCGCCTGGCCCTTCCACCGCGCCGCCGCCCGGGCCGCCCGCCACGGCTCGTCGACGATGGACACCCTGGTCTCCCTCGGCGTCGTGGCCGCGAGCGCCTGGTCGCTGTGGGCCGTGCTCCTCGGCGGGGCCGGCGAGCTGGGCATGCGCATGGAGCCGACGCTCATCCCGCGTGCGGCCACCGGGCACATGGCCACCCCCGAGCTCTACTTCGAGGTCGCCGCCGTCGTGACGACCTTCCTGCTCGCCGGCCGCTACGCCGAGCACCGCTCGCGCCGTCGGGCGGGCGACGCGCTGCGCAGCCTCCTCGCGATGGGCGCGACCGACGTCGCGGTCCTGGAGACCGACGACGCCGGGCGCCGCACCGAGCGCCGGGTCCCCGTCGCGTCCCTGCGGGTGGGCGACGTCTTCGCCGTCCGCCCCGGCGAGAAGGTGGCCACCGACGGCGTCGTGCTCGAGGGGACGAGCGCCGTCGACACCTCGCTGCTCACCGGCGAGCCGGTGCCGGTCGACGTCGGACCCGGCTCCGCGGTGACCGGGGCGACCGTCAACACCTCGGGCTACCTGGTCGTGCGTGCGGAGCGCGTCGGCTCCGAGACGATGCTCGCCCAGATCGGCCGGCTCGTCACGCAGGCCCAGACGGGCAAGGCCCCCGTCCAGCGGCTCGCCGACCGGATCTCGGCGGTCTTCGTGCCCGTGGTCATCGTCATCGCGCTCGGCACCTTCGCGGTCTGGACGGCGACCGGGGGAGGGCTGCAGGCGGCCTTCACCGCCGCCGTCGCGGTGCTCATCATCGCCTGCCCCTGCGCGCTCGGGCTCGCCACCCCGACCGCCCTGCTCGTCGGCACCGGGCGCGGCGCCCAGCTCGGCATCCTCATCAAGGGCCCGGAGATCCTCGAGTCCACCCGCCGGGTCGACACGGTGGTGCTCGACAAGACCGGCACGGTGACCGAGGGCCGGATGCGCGTCGTCGACGTGCTGCCCGCCCCGGGCCTCGACGCGACCGAGGTGCTCCGCTACGCCGGGGCCGTCGAGTCCCGGTCCGAGCACCCGATCGCGCAGGCCATCGCGTCCGCCGACGCCGACGCTGCCGCGGGTGGCGGCTCGGCCGCCGTCGAGCTGGACGTCACGGAGTTCGCCAACGAGGCCGGGCGCGGCGTGGTCGGGCTCGTCCGGCCGGCCCACGTCGGGATCGAGCTCGCGCGGCGCGTGCTCGTCGGGCGGCCGGGCTGGCTCCGCGAGCGGGGCGTGGACACCGCAGGGATGGATCCCGCGCTCGAGGGCGCGGAGGCCGGCGGGGCGACCGCGGTCATGGTCGCGTGGGGCGGCCGGGCCCGCGGGGTCCTCGTGCTCCGCGACCCGGTCAAGACCACGTCGCGCGAGGCGGTCGACGAGCTGCGGGCCCTCGGCCTGCGCCCGGTGCTGCTCACGGGCGACAACGCCGGGGCCGCCCGCGTCGCCGCCGGCGAGGTCGGCATCACCGAGGTGCTCGCGGAGGTGCTCCCCGCCGACAAGGTGGACGCGGTCCGCGCGCTGCAGGGGCAGGGACGGGTCGTCGCGATGGTCGGCGACGGGGTCAACGACGCCGCCGCACTCGCGCAGGCGGACCTCGGCCTCGCCATGGGCACCGGCACGGACGTCGCGATGGAGGCGGCCGACATCACCCTCGTGCGCGGTGACCTGCGGTCCGCCGGCCAGGCGATCCGGCTGTCCCGGAAGACCCTGCGCGTGATCAAGCAGAACCTGTTCTGGGCGTTCGCGTACAACGTCGCGGCCATCCCGCTGGCCGCGCTCGGCCTGCTCAACCCGATGATCGCGGGCGCGGCGATGGCGTTCAGCTCGGTCCTCGTGGTGACGAACTCGCTCCGCCTGCGACGCGCGGCCTGAGTCGCGGGCCGAGCCGTGCGGGCCAGGCGGCCGGGGAACGGGCCCCGGCCGCTCAGCCGGCGCACAGCGTCCCCACGTAGGTTGGGCCCGTGCCCGACGCCGCCC
>JAEZAR010000368.1 GCA_023430425.1 Actinomycetes bacterium
CATACGGGTCGCCGACGATGGTGCGGCGGATCTTCTCGCCCTCGGGCGAGAAGCCGCTGCGGGCGGAAGTGGAGGCGTTCAGGTCCATCGGTTTGTCTCCTGGTGTCGGGGGCTCATGCCGGCGCGAAGCCGGGCTGCTCGCGGAAGCGGGCGACGTGGTGGTCGGTGTCGCCCAGGGTCAGTTCGATGGCCGTGGCGCGGCGGAACAGGTGCGTCACGCGCACTTCGTCGCTCACGCCGAGGCCGCCGTGCAGCTGGACGCATTGCTGGCCGACGAAGCGCAGCGCCTGCCCAATGCTGGCCTTGGCCGCCGACACGCACTGGCGGCGTTCGGCCGCGTCGACGTTGCCGGCGTAGGCCAGGGCGAGCCAGGCCATGGAGCGGGCCTGTTCGAGGTGGATGAACACTTCGGCCATGCGATGCTGCAGGGCCTGGAACTTGGCGATAGGCTGGCCGAACTGCTGGCGGTTGCGCAGGTGTTCCAGGGTGTCCTCGCTCATGACTTCCATGAGGCCGATGGCCTCGGCGCACAGCAGCGCCGTGCCGAAATCGTTGGCCGCGTCCAGGATGGTCCAGGCCTGGCCGACCTCGCCGAGGACGGCACTTGCGGGGACGATCGCCTGGTCCAGCCGCACCGTGGCCGCGCGCAGGCCGTCGAACGTGGCGCAGTCCGCCACCTGCAGGCCGGGCGTGTCGGAGGGAACGACGAACAGCGAGATGCCTTCTCGCGCATCTGCCGCGCCGCTCGTGCGCGCGGAGACCACCAGCACGCCGGCCTGCGCGCCGTGGATCACCGCGCTCTTGCGGCCTTCGATGCGCCAGCCTTCGGCGCAGGGTGTGGCCGTGCATTCGGTCCACGTGGCATCGTGGCGGCCGGCGGCTTCGGAGATGGCGCACGCCAGGCGGAGTTCGCCCGCTGCCACGCGTTCGAGCAGGACCCCCTGGCCACCCCCGGCGCGCAGGAAGGCCGGGCCCCACAGGGGCGCGAACAGCGGCTCGGCCAGCAACGCACGTCCGGCCTGCTGCATCGCCACCAGGTGGTCGACGCCGCTGCCGCCCAGGCCGCCGTGCTCTTCGGGCACGCCCAGCGCCGTCAGGCCCAACTCGGCCAGTGCCTGCCAGTCCTCTGCGCTGCCACCCTGGCCCTGCCGCACCACCTGCTGCCGGTGCTCGAAGTCGTAGCCGCGTTCGGTCCACTTGCGCAGCGCCTCGGCAAACTGCTGTTGTTCGTCACTGAGTTCGAATTGCATGGCGGTGTCTTACAGGCCCAGCACGTGCTGGGCGATGATGGTCTTCTGGACTTCGGTCGAGCCGCCGTAGATGGTGGTCGCGCGGCAGGTGAGGTACGAGGGCACGAGTCCCGCCGCCACGTCGTCGCCGCTGCGGCTGTGGGGCGTTTGGCCGTCGAGGTAGGTCGTGTCGTAGGGCAGCGCGCCGGGGCCGGCGGCCTTGAACAGCAGCTCGGTCAGGCGCTGCTGCATCTCGGTTCCCGTCACCTTGATCAGCGAGGCCAGGGGACCGGGCGCATGGCTGGACTGCGTGGCCACGCGCAGCACGGTGATCTCCAGCGCCATGAGGTCGATCTCCAGGCGCGCGACCTGGTCGGCGAACACCGGGTCGTCGAAGAGCGAGCGGCCACGTACCTTGCGTGCCGCGGCCAGCTGCTTGAGATAGCGCAGCTCGCGCTTGGAGCGGCCCACGCCCGCGATGCTGGTGCGCTCGTGGCCCAGCAGGTACTTGGCGTAGGTCCAGCCGCGGTTCTCCTCGCCCACGAGGTTCTCGACGGGCACTGCCACGTCCTCGAAGAACACGTCGTTGACGTCGGGCTCGCCGTTCATGAGCCGGATCGGGCGCACGGAGATGCCAGGGGTGCGCATGTCGACGAGCAGGAAGGAGATGCCTTCCTGCTTGCGCCCTTCGGCGCTGGTGCGCACCAGGCAGAACATCATGTCGGCGTACTGTGCCAGGGTGGTCCAGGTCTTCTGGCCGTTCAGGATGTAGTGGTCGCCTTCGCGCCTGGCCTTCAGGCGCAGCGAGGCCAGGTCGGAACCCGCGCCGGGCTCGGAATAGCCCTGGCACCACCAGTCCTCGCAGCTCAGGATGCGCGGCAGGTAGTGGCGCTTCTGCGCCTCGTTGCCGTACGCCATGATGACCGGCCCCACCATGTTCACGCCGAAGGGCTGGATGTAGGGGGCGCCGGCGAGGTTGCATTCCTCGTCCCAGATGTGTTGCTGCAGGGGCGTCCAGCCGGTGCCGCCGTACTCTTCGGGCCAGCTCGCGCCGGCCCAGCCGCGCGCGTGCACGATGCGGTGCCAGCGCACGAAGTCTTCCTTGCCCAGCCGCAGGTGGCCGGTCACCTTCGCGCGCAGGTCGGCGGGGAGTTCGGTGGCGAGAAACTCGCGCAGCTCGCGCCGGAAGGCTTGCAGGTCCGGCGTGTCGTCCAGGTTCATGGGTTTCCTCGATGAAGTCGACTCCATCGAGCAACATTGGTGCCACGGCCGCGGGGCCCGGATCGGGGCCGGCGCCGCCCTTCGAAGAGCCCAGTGTCCGCGCCGAGGACAGGTTCGGTAGCGCGGGATGGCTTCGGCGGGAACACTGCGGGCCTTCCAGCGCCGCAGCATGCCCGGGGCACGGCATGGCCTGGGTATTGCTCCTGCCTGCGGATACGTCCACAGGAGAATGCAGTGAGTTCCTCGGAAAGAACGCCAGGATTCGATCCCCACGGCGAGGCCATGCGCCGCCAGTTGCTGGGCGATGCCGCCATGGAAGGCTCCCTGAAGGCCATGACGGCCTTCGACCGTGAGTACCAGCAGTTCGTGACCAACCAGATCTTCGGCCGGACCTGGGCGCGCGGCATCCTCAGCCACCAGCAGCTGAGCCTGCTGAACCTGGGCATGCTCGCGGGCAAGGGCTGCATGGAGGAGTTCGAGCTGCACTTC
>JAEZAR010000380.1 GCA_023430425.1 Actinomycetes bacterium
CCGCGGATGGGCGAGGGCACCCGCCACGGCGGCGGCGGCGTCGTCGTCACCGAGCGCCGTCCGCAGGGTGACGTCGACGCCCAGGCGCGCCAGTGCGAGGGCCTTGCCGGCGGACGTCCCGCCGAGACCCGTGCGGTGGTCCCGGGCGCGGAGCGTCTGCGGGACCGGGTCGGGGAGCGCGTCGACGTCCACGAGCAGGTTCCAGGCGACCGGGCCCGCCACCACGACGTGCGGCATGCCGGGCAGGGTACCCGCGCGGCCGGCGGCCGCCGCGGGCGACCCGGGGACGCGCGCGAGTAGCCTGGCGCGCGGGCGCCGTGCGCGTCGCCCTCGGGCCAGTAGCTCAGCAGGTCAGAGCAGCGGACTCATAATCCGTCGGTCGCGGGTTCGAGCCCCGCCTGGCCCACGTCCTCTCGCTGCGGAGCCCTCAGCCGCCGATCCCCGACGCGATGACGCTGGTCACGACCACCGAGGTGATCGTCACCGTCGAGAAGCCCGCGACGATCATCTTCGGGAGCACGTAGGCCTCGATCGCCGCGACCTCCTCAGGGCTCTCGCCGGCACCCCGGGCCGCCTCCTGGCTCAGGACGAGCGTGCCGGGGAACCCGTACAGCGAGGTGAGCCCGATCGCGATCGACATCGGGACCGAGTACCCCAGCAGGCGGCCGGCGACCGACGCGAACAGCGCGATCCCGGCGAGCCCGAAGACGAACGCGAGGACGAGCGGGAGGGCGAGGGCCGCGACGTCGGCGGGTGCGACGGTCGCGAGCGGGGCGAACACCAGGATCAGGATCGAGACCATCATCAGTCCCAGCGCGTCGATCCCCGCGAGCGCGGACGGCCGGAGCACCCCGGCCGCCCGGAGGGCGACGCCGAGCAGCAGGGCGACGACGAACGTGTTGAGCACACCGTCGGTCACGTCGTCCAGCACGATCGCGACCAGCACGACGACGCCGACGACGAGCAGCGTCCCCGTCGTCGTCCGCAGCGCGGCGGGCAGCCGGGTGCGGGTGGTCGCCGCGGCGTCGGCCACCGGGGCGGCGGCGAGCTCGCCGGCGCGATAGGCGGCCTTCAGCCGCCGTGCCTCGCGACGCAGGATGAGCGACGTCAGCGGGAAGCCCACCAGGCCCTGCAGACCGACGACGAGGACGGGGAAGATGGCCACGGTCGTCAGCCCGTACCCGAGCGCCGCCTCCTGCACGATGAGCACCGAGATCGTGCCGCCGCTGATCGCCCCGGTGCCCGCGATGACGAAGTCCAGCGCGCTCGCGACCCCCTCGTACCCCCCCGGGGCGCGGTCGCCGAAGAGCAGCATCGCGACCAGCAGGGCGGCGCCGATGCCGACGACCGTCACCATCCCGACCACGAACGTCCGCCACTGCCGGCGGAAGTCGTCCAGCCCGATGAGCGTGCCCAGGTGGACGATGATGAACCCCACCACGACCCCGCCCAGCGCGAGCAGGGCCGAGCTGTCGAGCATGTCGTCGGGGAACACGTCGGTGAGGAACCCGACGAGGAAGATCACCGACGCCACCAGGAGCGAGGACAGCAGCGAGCGCGTCCGCTTCGCCACGAGGTCGCTCACGGTCCAGACCGCCATCACGACGACGAAGGCGAGGACGGGGTTCATGCGCGACCCGTCGCGGCACCGTCGGCACCGTCGGGACCGTCCGAGCCGTCGGCACCGTCGGAGCCGAACCGCCGCGCGAGCTCCAGGAGCAGTCGTGCCCCGTACCCCGTCGCGCCCCGGGGACGCCAGCCGTCGTCGGACTCGGACTGCATCGTCCCGGCGATGTCGAGGTGCGCCCAGGGCACGTCCCCCACGAACTCGGCGAGGAACAGGCCAGCGGTGATCGAGCCCGCGTGCGCGCCGCCCAGGTTGGCGATGTCGGCCACCGCGGAGTCCAGCTGGGGTCGGTACGAGCGTTCGAGGGGGAGCTGCCAGGCCCGCTCCGCCGTCGCCTCGGCGGCGGCCAGCACGCGGTCGACGAGGCGCTGGTCGGTGCCGAGGGTGACGGCCATCGCCGGTCCGAGGGCCGCGAGCGCGGCCCCGGTCAGCGTCGCGACGGTGACGATCGCTCCCGGGTCCTCCTCGGCCGCCAGGACGAGGGCGTCGCTCATCGCCAGCCGTCCCTCGGCGTCCGTGTTGCGCACCTCGACCGTGCGCCCGCCGCGCGTGTGCAGGACGTCGCCGAGCACGTACGCGCCGCCCGAGGGCATGTTGTCCGTGCAGGCCAGGAACCCGGTCACCCGGCACGCCACGCCCGCGGCACGCAGCCCGGTGAAGGCCCCGAGGATCGCGGCGGCCCCACCCATGTCCATCTTCATGAGCAGGTGCATCGGGTCCGACGGCTTGAGGCTGATGCCACCCGAGTCGTACGTGATGCCCTTGCCGACGAGCGCCAGGTGGGCGTCGGCGCCGTCGGGCGCGTGCCGCAGCCTGACCAGGCGCGCTTCCTCGACGCTGCCCCGGTTGACGCCGAGCAGGCCGCCGCAGCCCATCTCGACGAGGGCCGCCTGGTCGAACACGTCGACCTCGAAGCCGTGGGCGCGGCCGAGCTCGACGGCCGCGTCCGCGAGGTCGGTGGCCGTCAGGTGACCAGCGGGCGTGTTCGCGAGGTCGCGGGCGACCGCTGTCGCGTGTGCCGCCCGGGCCCCTGCGGCGGCCCCCTCCTCGGCAGCCTCGTGCCCGGCACCCTCGAGGCCGAGGACGAGGTCGGTCAGCGGGCGGTCGACCGGCTCCCGCTGGAGCACCGAGTACCGGTAGCGCGCCAGGAGCGCGCCCTCCACCAGCGCCTGCGCTGCGGCGTCGGCGGCCACGTCGCCCAGGTGGGGCAGGTCCAGGCCGAGCCGCTGCGCCCGCGGCGTGGCCCGCCCGAGCGCACCCGCCGCGTCGCGGAGCGTCGTCGCGCTCTGCTCGGCGAGCCGTCCTCCTCCGACGGCGACCCGCAGCAGGTCGCGCGCGGGCAGGAGGAGGCTCGTGCCGACCTTGCCCTCGAAGCCGGCCCGCTCCAGCGCCTCGCGCGGCAGGCCCAGCTGGGGCGGCACCGGGCGGTCGGAGTGGACGACCACGCCGAGTGCGTCGAGGTCGTGGGCCGCGTCGAGGTCGTCGCGCACCGTGACGGCGGGGCGCGCCCGCTCCGACGGCACCGCGGTGAACGGGTCGGGGATGAGCTTGGTCGCCCGGTGCGCCATCGTGTCCTCCTGCTCCCGCGGAGGCGCGGCGCACCCCCTGGCGACGGTCGGATGCCGGTGCGGGCGTGCGGATCACCCGTTTCGGGTGTGTTCGCCGCAGGGCTCAGCGCAGGGGCCACGCCAGCGGGACGACGAGGAGCGACGACGAGCCAGGCCGCCATGAGCACGGCACCGAGACGCCAGTAGTCCCCGAACCGGTACCCCGCCGGTCCCATGACCATCATGTTGGCCGGCGTGGCGATGGGGGTGAGGAAGGACGCCGCGCCCGCGACGGCGACGATCATCAGCACGGGGGCGACCGCCACCCCGGCCTCGCCGGCCGCGGCCAGCGCGACCGGCACCACGATGAGCACCGTCGCGGTGTTGCTCACGACCTGACCGAGAGCGGCCGTGAGGCAGAAGAGCACGAGGAGCAGCAGCGTGGGGGAGGCGTCGACGACGGGCCCGAGCAGCGTGTGGGCCACCAGCTCCGCGGCGCCGGAGTCCGTGATCGCCGTCGACAGGGGGATCAGCCCGCCGAGCAGCACGACCGTCTGCCACGAGACCGCGCGGTACGCCTGCTGCGGGGAGAGCACGCGCAGCAGGACGAGCGCAGCGGCGGCGCCGAGCCCGGCGACGGCCGGCGGCACCGCACCCGGGGCGAGCAGGGTCACCGTCACGACGACGACGCCGATGGCCTCCGCGGAGCGCAGGCCCAGGGGGACCGCCTGGCGGCGCAGGGTGTCGGGGGAGTCGACGACGAGCACGTCGCGGTCGTCGACGAGGGCGTCGATCGCGGCCCACGGCCCGTGCAGCACGAGCCCGTCGCCCTCGTCGAGCACCGCCCCGCGCGGTCCGGCGTCGCGCCCGCGGTGCCGCACCGCGAGCACGACGAGCTCGCCGAGACGCACCATGCCCGGGAACACCTGCTGACTCACGAGCGGCGAGCGCGGGCGCACCACGACCTCCACGACGCCGGTCTGCCGGGTGACCAGTGCGCCGTCGACCACCGGGCGCAGCCCCACGTCCAGGTCCCGGGACTCCGCGAAGGCCAGCACCGCGGCGGCGGGCCCGGTGACGACGACCGCGTCGTCCGCCGCGACGACCGTCGACGTCCGGTGCCGGCGCGGCGGGTCAGGGCCTGCCCCGCCCACGCCGTGACGCCGGTCGAGTCGAGGGCCTCGCTCAGGACGAACAGCGTGGCGACGAAGACGACCACGGGGTCGCCGAAGCCCGCGAGCGCGGCACCGGCGTCGAGCACGCCGGTGGCGTACAGCGCCAGTGCCGTGCCGATCGCGACGACGCCGACCGGCAGCCGGTTCCACACGAAGAGCACGACGGCGCCCGCGAGGACGACCAGGCTCGTGGCGGCGGGGTCCATGTCGGCGGAGGGCCCGTCCGGTTCCGCTACTGCTCGTCGAGGGTCAGGCCCTCGGTGTCGTCACCCAGGGTGAGGGTGCGGCCGTCGAGCGCGAGGGCGGGCTCGCGGCGCAGGAACCCCTCGAGCCAGTCGTCCTGGGCCATGAGGTCGTCGGCGCACGCCATCATGGTGCGCGCCATGGCTCCCGCGACGCGGAGGACCCCGTCGTCCCACTCGGCGGCGCCGTTGAGGGTGTTGCAGCCGGCGTGGACCGAGATCCGGCCCTCCGAGAAGACGACCCGGACCTCGCTGCCCGGGAAGAGCTCGTGCCCGCGGACCGCCGTACCCGCGAAGGACCGGCCCTCGAGCCCGGCGTCGGCGGCGGGGGTCGCCCCGGGCAGGGGCTCGCCGGTGCACGCCGCC
>JAEZAR010000433.1 GCA_023430425.1 Actinomycetes bacterium
ACCCTCGGCGGCGCGACCCTCGGCGGCGCGCGCATCGGCCGCGCCCTCCGGCGCCGAGGAGGTCACGCCGGTGGGCGTCCCGGGTTCGCGGGTCACGGTCATCGTGCTCATCGTGTGCTCCCCTCGCGCGGCGCCGCGACCGGAGCCGCGGCGTCCCCACCCTGGACGAACTCCCGGCGCTCCCGGGCCACCCCGGCGTGCGCGCTCGCGTAGACGTGCTCGAACATCGACTCCGCCGGCGGTGCGGTCATCGCGCGGACGCCCTGGCGCAGGCGGGCGCCGAGCGCGTCGGCCTCGGCCGCGACGCTCGCCAGGTAGTCCTCCCCGAGCTCGCCCTCGGCGGCCAGGTGGGCCCGCAGGCGGTCGATCGGGTCCCGGCGGCGCCAGCTCTCCTCCTCCTCGCGCGTCCGGTAGCGGGTCGGGTCGTCCGACGTCGTGTGCGCGCCCATCCGGTAGGTGACCGCCTCGACGAAGGTGGGGCCGCCGCCGGACCGGGCGCGCTCGAGCGCCTCCGCCGTCACCGCGAAGGTGGCCAGAACGTCGTTGCCGTCGACGCGGACGGTCGGCATGCCGACCCCCTTGCCCCGGTCGGCGAGCGGGACGCGGGCCTGCCGCGTGGTCGGCTCCGAGATGGCCCACCCGTTGTTCTGGCAGAAGAACACGACGGGGGCCTGGTTGACGGCCGCGAACACGAGGGCCTCGTTGGTGTCGCCCTGCGAGGTGGCGCCGTCGCCGAAGTACGCGACGACCGCGGCGTCGCGCGCGGGGTCCCCCGTGCCGACGAGGCCGTCCCGCTGGAGCCCCATCGCGTAGCCGGTCGCGTGGAGCGTCTGCGCGCCGATGACCAGGGTGTACAGGTGCACCCCGGCCTCGCTCGGGTCCCAGGCCCCGTAGTCGACGCCGCGGAACAGGCTGAGGACGTCGAGCGGGTCCACACCCCGCACCGACAGCACGCCGTGCTCGCGGTAGGAGGGGAACACCATGTCCTGCGGCGCCATCGCGTGGGCGGAGCCGACCTGCGCCGCCTCCTGCCCGAGCGCCGGCGCGAACAGCGCGAGCTCGCCCTGGCGCTGCAGGGACGTCGCCTCCGTGTCGAACCGGCGGGCGAGCACCATGTCGCCGTACATCGCCCGCAGCGTGTCCGCACCGAGGTGGGCCACGCGGTCCTCGTAGGCCGCGAACCGGGCGTCGTGCACCCGGCGCCCGTCGGGCGCCAGCAGCCGGACGACCTCAGGCCCGTTGTCGGGGTCGCTCACCACGGTCCTCCCACGCGACGGCTGGAACTTACGTCAGCGTAGGCTACGCCTCCGTAGGTAGCCCGCTGCGGACGCCCGACAAACGCGTGGGCCCTCGTTGTGCGAACCCTCCAACCTGCGTCCCGAGGTGGGTGTTGACTCTCCCCCGAGGGGAGACCCGACGGTGGTGCGTGGAGGAACCATGGACACCCTGATCCCCATCGGGCGGTTCTCGCGCGTGTGCCGGCTCTCGATCAAGGCGCTGCGGCACTACGACGACGCCGGGCTGCTGCCACCGGCGTGGGTCGACCCGTCGTCCGGCTACCGCTACTACGCGTACGCGCAGGTGGGCCGGGCGGAGGTGATCCGCGTGCTGCGGTCCCTCGACATGCCCCTGGACGACGTCCGTGAGGTGGTCGAGGCCGCGGACGGCGACGTCGCGGCGAAGGTGCTCGACCGGCACCGGGCCCGCCTGGAGGCCGAGCTCGTCCGGCGGGAGCGGATGCTGGAGTTCCTCCGTCGGCTCATCGACGAGGAGGGTCACGTGTACGAGGTCACTGTCAAGGAGGTGCCCGCCCAGCACCTCGCCGTGCTGCGCCGACGGGTGACGGCCCACGGGGTCGGCCCCGCTGTCGCGGAGGGCTTCGCCGTCGTCGCGGGCGCGGTCGGGAGGTCGGGTGCCGGGTTCGCCGGCCCGCCGTCGCTGGTCATGACCGAGGTGGTCGACCCCGACGGCGGCGGTGAGGGCGAGGTGGAGCTCGCCTTCCCGACCGCGACACCGTTCGCCGGCCTGGGCGAGGTCCGCGGCGAGGAGCGGCCTGCCCACCTCGTGGCGACCACGCTCCACCGCGGGCCGTACGAGGAGGTGGGGCCGGCCTACCGCGCGGTCGAGCAGTGGGTGAGCGAGCACGGCCACGCGGCGACGGGCGCGCCCCGGGAGCTCTACCTCAACGGGCCGCAGGACGCGCCCACGCCTGCCGACTACCTCACCGAGGTGCAGGTGCCGATCGCCGTGCCCTAGCCCCGGCGCCAGCCGGCGGCCAGCTCGAGCACGCGGTCGTTCGCCTCCGGCGCCCCGATCGACACCCGCAGCCCCTCGCTCGCGAACGGCCGCACGAGCACGCCACGCGCGGCGGCGTCCGCCGCGAGGTCGACCGTCCGCCCGGCGGTGGGCAGCCAGACGAAGTTCGCCTCGCTGTCCGGGACTGCCCAGCCCTGCGCGCGCAGCCCGTCGAGCACGCGCCGGCGCTCGGCGACCACGGCGTCCACGCGGGCCGCGAGCGCGTCCTCCGCGGCCAGCGAGGCCAGCGCCGCGACCTGCGCGAGGTGGTTGACGCCGAAGGGGGTCGCCGCCGTCCGGACGGCGGCGGCGACGTCGGGGTGGGCCAGCGCGTAGCCGACCCGCAGCCCGGCCAGCCCGTACGCCTTGGAGAAGGTCCGGAGCACGACGACGTTCTCGCGCTCGCGCAGCAGCGGCAGCCCCTCGGCCGCGTCCGGGTCGCGCACGAACTCCACGTACGCCTCGTCGAGCACGACCAGCACGTCCCGGGGCACCGCGTCGAGGAACCGCGCCAGCTCGTCGGCGTGCACGGCCGGGCCCGTGGGGTTGTTGGGGGAGCACACCAGCACGACGCGCGTCCGGGGCCCGACAGCGGCCGCCATCGCGCCGAGGTCGTGCCGACCGGCGTCGTCCACGGGGACGGGGACACCGACGGCGCCCTGGAGCGCGATCGCGATGGGGTAGGCCTCGAACGAGCGCCACGCGTGCACGACCGCGTCACCCGCGTCGCAGAACGCCTCGAGCACGTGGCCGAGCACGGCGACCGAGCCGCACCCGGCGACGACGTGGGCCGGCGTCAGGCCGTGCCGGGCGGCGACCGCCTCCACGACGGGCGCGGCGTACATGTCGGGGTACCTGTTCATCCCGGTGGCCGCCCGGGCCACGGCCTCCCGGACGCCGTCCAGCGGCGGGAACGGGTTCTCGTTGGAGGAGAGCTTGTGCACGTCGCCGGCAGCCGGCCGGGCGCCCGGCACGTAGGCGGGGATCTGGGCGACGACGCGGCGGGGGGCGGGTCCGGTCACGGCGTCAGCATGCCAGCCGCCGCGGCGGCCCCCCGCGGCGTCCGGCACAGGGCGGGCGCGGCACTCGACGCGGTCCCGGCGACGCACGGCGCGGTGCCCGCCGCGCGCGGGCGCCGCCTGGGACGATGTCGACCATGAAGTTCCTGCTGCGCGTGATCGTCAACGCGATCGCCATCTGGCTCGCCACGCTCATCCTCGGGGGGCTGGAGGTGGTGGGCGGCGACAGCGCCGGCGAGCGGGTGCTCGTCTTCCTCGTCGTTGCGCTCGTGTTCGGGCTGGTCAACGCCATCGTCAAGCCGGTGGTCAAGCTGCTCTCGCTGCCGCTGTACCTGCTCACGCTCGGCCTGTTCACGCTGGTCGTCAACGCGGCGATGCTCTGGCTCACCGGGTGGATCTCCCAGCAGACGGACTACGGGCTCCGGATCGACAACTTCTGGACGGCCCTGGTCGGCGCCCTGATCATCTCGGTCGCCAGCTTCCTGCTGTCCCTGGTCGTCCGCGACCGGAGCTGACCGGCTCACCCCGGCACCCGCACGACGGCGTAGCGCTGCCCGGACACGCGAGCCGTGCCGTCCCCGAGCACGCGCGCGAGCACCCCGCCGACGTCGCGCAGCGACCGGTGGTCGTCCCCGGCGACGAGCTCGGCCGTCTCCACGTAGCGCCACGCCTCGTGGGCGTCGGCGACCCCGCCGGGCGTCAGGCCGCCGTCCGCGTCTCCGACCGGAGGCAGGGTCCGCACCACCGTCGTCCGGGTGGGGGTGTCGGGGTTGGGCCGGCCGTCCAGCGCCGGCACCCAGTCCTGGGCGTGCTCCAGGTGCAGCACCGGGACGCCCGACGGCCCGGGCATCGAGCCCACCGGCGACCCGGCGGTGACGACTGCCGCCACGTCGTAGGTGCCCTGCACCTGCCTCGCGACGCGCATGGCCACCATCCCGCCCTGGCTGTGACCGGCCAGCACCACGGGCTCGTCCGGCCCGACGCCCGCGCGCAGCATCGCGGTCTCGACCGCCTCCGTCATGGCGTCGGGCCGCCCCGCGACCAGCGCCAGGTTCGTCGCGTTGTCCATGGGGTCCGCCCCGCCCAGCGCCATCGAGCGGGTGCCGGGCACGGCGACCACCCAGCTCGTGCGGCCGTCCGCGTGGTCGAGACGCTGCACGCCCACCACCGGGCCCGGCTCGTCCCCCAGCTCGGCGACCTGCCGCACGACGTCGGCGAGCCCGGTGGGCGCTCCCGCACTGCTGGGAGCCCGGTCGTCGGCCGGCGTCGTCCGCCCGACGAGCGGCGCCACCAGCAGCCCCCGCGCCGGCGCGCGCGTGACCGCGGCCCACGTCCCGGTCCCCGCG
>JAEZAR010000008.1 GCA_023430425.1 Actinomycetes bacterium
GCGGTGTCCAGGACGACGGACATGGCGATCCCCCTCGGCGCAGCGGTGCGACACCGGATGGGAGTGCGCTGGTGGACGGCTATGACGCGGGTTCGGCGACCGGGTTCCCGGGCGCGTCCGCGGACGAGGCGCCCCGACCCCTCACCGGCCGCGGTTGCGGGGGTGCTCGCGCGCGGCCCGCTCGTTGCCGCGGCGGTAGTCGCCGGTGGTCCGCGCCATGAGCAGCTGCGGGTCACCGGCGTCGATCTCGTCGAGGAACGCGTGCGCCGCGGCGCCCCGCAGCGTCGCCGCGTGCCGCCCGTCGTGCGTGATCCGGACCTCGGCCCTCCGCACCACGTACGCGAAGCCCGACGGCGCCCCCATCGGACGGCGGCCCTCAGGCCCCGACCGCGGCGGTCGCCTCGGCCTCGTCCGTCGCTGCGGACGTCGGCGCCGCGCCGGTGCGCTTCTGCCACATGCCGCCGACCCCCATCGGCCGGAAGCCGAGCGCGACGTTGATGTCGAGCATGTAGGAGTTCTCCTCGGCGTTCCACGTGTGCACGCGCTCGGCGTCCGGGCGCACGTCGCGGAGCCGACGCACGTTCGCCGCCTTGACGAGCATGCCCAGCCGCCGGCCCCGGTGCTCGCGGAGGACGAGGGTGTCGTCCTGGAAGGTGATCTCGGGGTGGTCCACGGGGTAGCGGAGCACGGTGAAGGCGGCGAGCGTGCCGGTCGGCACGTGCTCGGCGGCCGTGAGCAGGTAGCCGTGCTGGGAGTCCGCGACGCGCTTCTCCCAGTCGCGGACCCGCTCGGCGTCCCAGGGGGACTCCTGGAAGTCGAGGTCGGCGGTCGGGATGTCCGTGCTCATGCGGGTCTCGAGCACCGCGACCTGGTCGACCCAGTCCTGCGGGGTGTGGTCGGTCCACGAGACGAGGCGGTAGTCCGCACCGGCCCGGGCCGCCGCCTCGGACTCGAGGCGGTGGAGCAGTCCGGGGTCGACCGGCAGGCGCAGCAGGCTGTAGCGCTCCGCCTGCTCCAGCACGTACCCGTGGGTCGCGAGGAACCGGGCCTCGTGCGCCGTCCCGTCGATCCGCCCCGATCCGGTGGGGGGCTCGAGGACCCCGGGGGTCCCGGCCGGCGGCTCGCCCACCTGGGTGCTCCATGTGACCAGCGACGTGCGGCCGTGCTCCGTGGCCAGCTTCTCCGCGGCGTCGAGCAGCGCCTCGTCGACGCCCTGACCCTCGAGGTCGGGGTGCACCGTGCGCTCCAGGTCCGCCAGGTGCGTGTTGTCCGCCGTCGGGAAGGTGAGCCGGCAGAACCCGGCGACGTCGTCGGCCGTCGGCCGGGCGGTGCCCGCCGGGACGGCGACGAGCAGGTGCCGTGTCGCATACGGGTACGGCTTGAGGTCGGCGATGAGGTACCAGGCCGGGTACATCAGGTCCGGGTAGCCCCAGTGGAGGGTCTCGAACGCGTGGCTGACCCGGGCGGCGCCGTGCAGCGCCCACGCCCGCGGGTCGTCGAGGCTCTCGGGCACGGCGCTGGTCAGGACGGTCCAGGAAGGCATGGGTCAACTGTGGGCCCGGCGCCGACGGGAGGCGAGCGGTTTTCCCGGCGCGAGCTCCTCCGGCGCGTCAGCGGTGGGCGGCCCGCACGAGGTCGCCCCGCCGGATCCGGAGCAGGTGGTAGTCCGGGCAACCGGCGAGCAGCGCCTCGTCGGTGTCGGTCCGGGGGTGCACCCCCGCGTACCGCGCGGCGGCGAACCCGCTGTTGCGCAGCACGCGGCGCAGCATGCCGACGTGCGACGCGTCCGCCGCCACGACCTCCGCCACCCCGGACCGCGCCCGGCGCAGGGGGAGGCGGACCTCCACCTCCGGCGTGACCCGGATGTTGCGCAGCCACTCGGCGCGGGCGTGGGTGGCGCACCAGACGTCCCCGTCGACGACCGCGTAGTTGACGGGGACGAGCATCCGGCGCCCGCTGCGCCGGCCGACGTGGGTGAGCAGCATGATCTTGCCGGTCACGGGCGGCAGGGCGCTGGGCAGCGCCCCGAAGGTCCACCGGTACATCCGGATCATGTGCGGGTTGAGCCGACGGAACGTCGCCCGCAGCTGCTCGAAGTCGGTGGTCATGGCGTCCTCCCCCTTGGTGCCCGACGCGATCCTCCCAGGTGGATGATCTTCGCGCGGCCGGTTCGCCGACCTCGTCCGGGCCCGCCGGCCGCGGCCTCAGCGGCCCTCGGGCCGCCGCTTCTGGGGGAAGGGGGTCTCACCGCGGCTCAGCCTCTCGACGAGGTCGGCGATGCGCCGCGCCCGCGTCTCGGGGCGTCTGGCCTGCGTCACGCGGTAGTAGAGGGCGAAGCGGTTCGTGCCGGTGAGCACGTCGAACCACGCCTGGGCGTCCGGGTCGGCGGCGACGGCCGCGAGCAGGTCCGCGGGGATCTCGGCCGTCGACTGGCTCCCGTAGGCCGCGTCCCAGCGCCCGTCCGCCCGGGCCCGCTCCACCTCCGCGCGCCCGGCGTCGGTCATCCGACCCTCGCGCTCGAGACGCTCGACGTGGCCGACGTTGCGCGCCGACCACGGGCTCCGCGCCCGGCGCGGCGTCCAGCGCTGGAGGGACGTCGCCTCGTCCCGCCGGCGCCCCTGGCCGTCGATCCACCCGAAGCAGAGCGCCTCGTCGAGGGCCTCGGCGTAGCTCGGGGCGGCGACCGTGCCCGCCTTCTTCCGCAGGACGAGCCACACGCCCTTCGACGTCGCGTGGTGCTCCGCCAGCCACGCGCGCCACGCCGCCGCGTCGGGCAGGTGCAGGACGGGCAGGTCCGTGGGATCGGGCGTCGCGGGCGTGTCGGGCATGCCCGATCCTCCCGCGCGCCACCGACAGGCGGGTCAGCCGCGCCAGCGCAGCCAGGCGCCGTGCGGGTGCGACCAGCCCCACACGTGGGCGGGCCCCTCGGCGCCCCGGCGCCAGAGCCGGGCGCCGAGCACGGTGTCCGGGGACGACGCCTCGTCGAGCCAGTCGGTCGCCTCGACGTCCGGGAGGCCCGGCGCGCAGCCCGGCGGCTCCGCCGTGAGCCACGACACCGGGCGGCCGGCGGAGGCGAGCGACGCCAGCGTCCCGCCGACGTCCCGGCGCTCGGGCTCGACGTAGGTCAGCGCCCACGAGCTGAACACCACGAGGTGGCACCCGACGCCGGCCCGCACGTCGGCGACCTCCACCGCGGCCTCGCAGGTGCGGCCGAGGTCGGCCACCATGTCGCCGCGCAGCAGCAGCGGCGGGTCCGCGCGCAGCACGTCGACGGCCGCGCGGAACCGCTCGAGCCGCTCGGGCTGGTCGGGCCAGAGGCAGGCCTCGAGCCACCGGAGCTCGCGCTCGTCGTCGACGCGCACCGGCCCGAGGTCCAGGCCCACGCGCCCGACGACGTCCGGCAGCGCCAGCCCGGCCACGGAGCCGGAGCGCAGCTCGCCCCGGCACACCACGCGCGAGGCGGGGTCCCCCAGCACGGCCGAGCCCGGGGCGGCCGGGTCCCCCACCTCGGTCCGGTACCTGTCGACGCCCAGCAGGAGCCCCGCGCTCGCCCCCATCTCGACCAGGACGGCGGGGGTGCCGGGGACGTCGGCGGCCGCGCGCGCGACGAGGGCCCCGAGGTGCACGGCACGGTTGGCCTCGTTCGTCTGCGTCGCCCGGCCGGCGACGACGGCGCGCAGCTCGTCGGCGTGCTCGAGCGCGGCGGCGCGGACGTCGGGCCACGGGTCGCCGGCGGGGACGGGGG
>JAEZAR010000130.1 GCA_023430425.1 Actinomycetes bacterium
GGCGAAGAAGGTCGAGAAGGTGTGCATGAGCACGGCCGTCGGCAGCCCCAGGTCGAGGCCCGCCCGGACGGCGGCCGGGACCATGGCGTCCACGAGCACGGCGTCGGCGGGGCGGGCCGCGTGCGCCTCGGCGAGGTCGCGGCCGTAGGCGCGGCTGCCGACCATCGCGAGGAAGTCCAGCGCCGACCGTGCGGTGGACCGGGGCTCCTCGGCGACCCAGGGGCGCGGGTGCCGGTAGGCGACGTGCTCGAGGCCGGCCGCCGCGACGTCGGCCTCCTGGCGTGCCGTGCCGAGCACCCGCACGGCGTGCCCGCGCCGACGCAGCTCGGTGCCGACGGCCAGCGCGGGCGGGACGTTGCCGCTGCCGTCGAGCGTGAGGACGAGGAGCTCAGCCATCGTGTGCCTCCTGTGCGAGCACCGCCCGGACCAGCCGGAGCATGCGGGTGATGGTGGCCTCGCGGCCGAGGCCCCGGTCGTGCCGGAGCAGGTTCCACGTCTGCAGGTCGGTGGCCACGACGAGCAGGTCCGTGAGCTCCTCCTGCGCCGACGCGGGGCGGGCGGCCAGCGCCGGGGCGAAGGTGGTGGTGACCCACGCGCGGTGCTCGAGGCGGCCGGTGCGGGTGATGGCGGCGATGCCGGGGTCCTCCGCCTCGTGCGCGAGGAGGGTGAGCATCCCGCGGCCGCGCGCCTCGTAGTGCTCGACGACCGCGCGCACGGCCGCCGCGGCGTCGCCCACCGGGGCGTCGCGCTCGGTGATGATCTGCTCGTGCGCGTAGGTGAACGCCTCCGCGAACAGCCCGTCCCGGGTGCCGAAGTGCCGCAGGACCGTGGGCACCGTGACACCGGCCTCCGCCGCGACGTCGGCCAGCGGCACCGCGGTGGTCCCGCGCTCCATGACGAGGGCCACCAGGGCCTCCATGACCCGCGTGTGGGTGGCCCGGGCCGCGTCGGCCCGGGCCCGCTGGGTGTAGGTGCGGGTTGAATTCATGTTAGTGATGACTAAAGCGAAATAGTGCCCGCGTGTCAACGGTCCCGGCGGCCGGCGGCTCGCGCCGGCCCCGCCGCCGCGAGAGGCTGGGTCGTCGACGAAGGAGCGCGCCATGGAGTACCGCCCGCTGGGCCGCACGGGCCTGTCCGTCTCGGAGATCGGCTACGGCGCCTGGGGGATCGGCGCCCGGATGTGGATCGGCGCGCGGGAGGACGAGTCGGTGGCCGCCCTGCGCCGGGCGATCGACCTCGGGGTGAACGTCATCGACACCGCGCGGGGGTACGGCGAGAGCGAGCGGATCGTCGGGAGCGTCGTCCGCGACCACCCCGAGGTCCACGTCGCGACCAAGGTGCCGCCGAGGAACGGCGTGTGGCCCGCCCCCGCCGGGCTCCACCCCGAGGAGACCTTCCCCGGGGAGCACATCCGGGCGAGCCTGGAGACCAGCCTCGCGGCGTCGGGCCTCGAGGCCTTCGACGTCCTGCAGTTCCACGTGTGGAGCGACGACTGGGTGGGTCGGGGAGACTGGCTGGAGACCGTCGACGACCTGCGCCGGGAGGGCAAGATCCGGTTCTTCGGCGTCTCGGTCAACGACTACCAGCCGGAGAACGCACTCGCGCTCGTGCGCAGCGGCGTGGTCGACACGGTGCAGGTCATCTACAACGCGTTCCACCAGACGCCCGAGGAGGAGCTCCTCCCGGCCTGCGCGGAGCACGGCGTCGGGGTGATCGTCCGTGTGGCCCTGGACGAGGGCGGGCTGACGGGCCGCGTCACCGCGGACACCACCTTCCCCGACGGCGACTTCCGCACCAGGTACTTCGGCGGCGACCGCCGGGCGCAGGTCGAGGCCCGCGTGGCCGCACTGGTCGGCGACCTCGGGATCGCCACCGACGAGCTCCCCGACGTCGCCCTCCGCTACGTCCTGGACCACCCGGCCGTGTCGACGGTGATCGCGGGGATGCGCAGCGTGCGCAACGTCGAGCGGAACGCGGCCACGAGCGACGGGCGACGCCTGACCGACGACCAGCGCGAGGTGATCCGCCGCCATCGCTGGGAGCGCAACTTCTACCGCGCGCCGGGCGAGTGATGACGAACTTCGAACGGCGCCCCCAGGACCACGACGTGGCCGTGGCGACCCTGGACGCCGGCCTCGAGGTGCTCCAGCCGCGGGACGTGCCGCTGGGCGGTCCGCGAGCCATGACGGTCCGCCGGACCCTGCCCTCGCGTCAGCGCTCCCTCGTCGGGGCCTTCTGCTTCGCCGACCACTACGGGCCCGACGCCGTCTCCGCGACCGGCGGGATGGACGTGCCGCCCCACCCGCACACCGGGCTGCAGACGGTGACGTGGCTCTTCGAGGGACGGGTGCTCCACCAGGACGCGCTCGGCTCGGTGCAGGAGGTCCGTCCCGGCCAGCTCAACCTCATGACGGCGGGGCACGGCATCTGCCACTCCGAGGAGGGCACGGTCCGACGCTTCCCCGACCAGACGAGTCTGCACGGCATCCAGCTCTGGACCGCGCTGCCCGAGGCGACCCGCCACGGCGAGCGTGCGTTCCAGCACGTCGCCGACGTGCCGTCGTTCACGGTCGACGGTGCGCGCGTGCAGGTCTTCATGGGGTCCCTGGGGGGTGCGACGTCTCCCGCGCGCGCCGACACGCCGCTCGTCGCGGCACAGGTCGACGTACCGCCGGGCGGCCGGCTGCGCCTGCCGGTCGAGCGCGACTTCGAGCACGGCGTGCTGCTCGACTCGGGCGAGCTGACGGTGGCCGGCGCCCCGCTGGTGCCCGCCGCCCTGGCGTACCTCGCCCCCGGGCGTGACGTCGTGGACCTCGCTGCCGGCGACGCGGGCGCCCGGCTCGTGCTCATCGGGGGCACGCCGTTCGAGGAGGACGTCCTCATGTGGTGGAACTTCGTCGGCCGCGAGCACGACGAGGTCGTGGCGGCCCGCGAGCAGTGGCACGCCGCGATCCGCGGGGAGCCCGACGGGCTCGCCCGCTTCGGCCGGGTGACCGGGTACGACGGCGCGTCGCTGCCCGCGCCGGCGCTGCCCCACGTGCGGCTGCGGCCTCGCCGCCGGCTCTGACCGCGGCCCGGCCCGGGGACCGGTCCCGATCACGGTCGGCACGGGGCGGGACCCGGTCGGCGTCGGCCACCGGCGGCCGGGAGGAAGCCCGGCGGGAGGCGACGCCTCAGCGCACGCGCAGCGCCACGACGTCGCACTGCACCGGGAACGACTCGGCGCACGCGCCCTCGATCCACACCTCCACCGTGCGGCCGGCCCGCAGGGCTGCGGGGTCGAGCGGGGTCCCCGCGGCGTCGACGATGAGCGGGTCGGCCCGCAGCAGCCACATCCCCTCGAAGTACGGGTCGGACGCGTCGCTCAGCACGGGACCGGGCCCACGGTCCACGCCGTCCACCCGGCCCGTCACGTCCGGTGCCCGGTCCGGCGGCCCGGGCTCTGCGCCGTCGCACCCGGCGAGGGCCAGGGCGGCGCCGGTCGCGAGCGCGAGGAGAGCCGGGCCGCGTCGCATCGATCCATGATCGCGCAGCCCGGCGGGTCGCGCTCCCCGACCGGGGTCCGATGGCCACCGGCCGGTCAGCCGACCCGGTCCAGCCGGTCGCGCAGCCACCCGGCACCCCGCACCCGTGCGCCGAGCGCCTCCACCCGGCGCCGCAGGTCGCGGTCGGAGGTCACGACCAGGACGTCCGCGCCGGCGAGGCCCTCGACGAGCCGCACGACCGCCGTGTCACCGTCGCCGGACGCGACCACCGCCTCGACGCCGGCGTGGCGCCCTACGTCCTCCGCCGCGGCCCCGGCGCGGCCCTCGAGCACGACGACGACCCGGCCACCCAGCTCGACGTCGCCCGCGTCCCTGGCGGCGGCGAGGCCGTCGAGCAGCCGCCCGGCGGCACCGGCCCGGTCGCGCCACCACCCGTCGGGGCGCGCCCCGCCGCCGGTCGCGGCATCGCCGCCGAGCCCGTGCCCCCGCCCGGCCGCCGCCC
>JAEZAR010000277.1 GCA_023430425.1 Actinomycetes bacterium
GTCGTGCTCGTCCGTGTCGTCGTCGCCGGTGCGCGGGGCGACGGCGTCGCGCTGCGGCCGTCGTGGGCGGGGCTGCGGGGTGCGACGGCCGCCGGGGTGCCGCTGCTGCTGCGCACCGTCTCGCTGCGTGCGGGGATCCTGCTCGCGGCGTGGGTCGCGACGGGGCTGGGCACCGTCGCGCTCGCGGGCCACCAGGTGCTCATGGCGGTGTGGAACCTCGCCGCCTTCGCGCTGGACGCGCTCGCCATCGCGGCACAGGCGCTCGTCGGGCGGTCGCTCGGGGCGCGGGACGCCGTGCAGGCGCGCGCCGTGCTCCGGCGGACCCTGACCTGGGGCGTCGGCGCGGGGGTCGTCCTCGGTGCGGCGACCGCCGTCGGCGCGCCCTGGGTGGGTCCGCTCTTCACGCCCGACGCCGGGGTCCGGGACGCGGTCGCGCTCGGCCTGCTCGTCGTCGCCGCCGGCCTGCCGATGGCCGGGTGGGTGTTCGTGCTCGACGGGGTCCTCATCGGGGCCGGGGACGGCCGCTACCTCGCGTGGGTGGGCGCGGCGACCGTGCTCGCCTACGTGCCGGCGGCGCTGGTGGTCCGGGCGAGCGCACCCGACGGCGCGGACGGTCTGGCGTGGGCGTGGGCCGCCTACGCGGTCGTGTTCATGGGCGCCCGGGCGCTGACCACCGGGCTGCGGGCCCGCGGCACGGGCTGGATGAGACTGGGCGCGTGACGTCAGCGGTCGCCCGCTGGGTCGCCGGGCTCCCCGAGGTCTGCGGCGGTGCGCTCACGAGCGCCGCGGGGCAGGCGGCTCGCAGGGTACGACCGACGGCGGAGGACGCGCCAGGGGCCCGGACCATCCGGTCCGGGCCCCTGGCGAGCGGTCGGTCGCGGGGCTCAGCCCTGCGGCACCACGCGGACGTCGATCGCCGCGGCGACGTCCTCGTGCAGGCGGACCTGCACCTGGTGGTCGCCGACCGACTTGATCGGCTGCGCGATCTCGATCTTGCGGCGGTCGACCTTCGGGCCGCCCGCGGCGACCACCGCGTCGGCGATGTCCGCCGTCGTGACGGCACCGAACAGACGACCGGACGCGCCGGCCTTCGCCTGGACGACCACGGGTGCGGCCTGGAGGCGCTCCTTGACGGCCCGCGCGTCGTCGAGCGTCGCGATCTCGCGCGTCTTGCGGGCCCTGCGGATCGCCTCCACCTGCTTCGCAGCGCCCTTGGTCCACGGCGTGGCCAGGTTGCGGGGGAGGAGGTAGTTGCGGGCGTACCCGTCCTTGACCTCCACGATGTCGCCGGGCGCGCCGAGGCCGGTGACCTCGTGCGTCAGGATGATCTTCGTCGCCATGTCAGCACCCCTTCTCAGCGAGCGGAGCTCGAGTAGGGGAGGAGGGCCATCTCGCGGGCGTTCTTCACGGCCCGCGCGATCGCGCGCTGCTCCTGGACGGAGACACCTGTCACCCGGCGGGCGCGGATCTTGCCCCGGTCCGAGATGAACTTGCGCAGCAGCGCGGTGTCCTTGTAGTCGACCGCCTCGATCTTCGCGACCTTCAGCGGGTTCTGCTTCTTCTTGGGCTTGCGGACGACGGGCTTGGCCATCGTGTGCTCCTCGGGTGGTGCTCGGGGCCGATCGCGGCCCGGCTCAGGACAGGTTCGATGGGTCCGGACGGCGCGGCCGGCCGGGACCGTGACGGGCGGTCAGAACGGGGGCTCGTCCGACGCGCCGCCGGGTGCGGGCGTCGCCCACGGGTCGTTGTCGAAGCCGCCGCCGGAGCCGGAGCCGCCGCCGAAGCCGCCACCCCCGCCGCCGCCGCCGAAGCCGCCGCCCCCACCCGAGCGCTGTGCCCGGGTGACCTTGGCGGAGGCGTACCGCAGCGACGGGCCGACCTCGTCGACCTGCAGCTCGACGACCGTGCGCTTCTCGCCCTCGCGGGTCTCGTAGGACCGCTGCACCAGCCGGCCCTGCACGATGACGCGCATCCCCTTGGTCAGGGACTCGGCCACGTTCTCGGCCGCCTCGCGCCAGATCGAGCAGCGCATGAACAGCGTGTCGCCGTCCTTCCACTCGTTGCTCTGGCGGTCGAAGGTGCGCGGCGTGGACGCGACGGTGAAGTTCGCGACAGCAGCGCCGGACGGTGTGAAGCGCAGCTCCGGGTCCCCGGTCAGGTTCCCGACCACCGTGATGACGGTGTCACCAGCCATGCCAGCTCCTCGGTTCGTCGCGGCGGGTCAGCGGGCGTCCGGGCGAAGGATCTTGGTGCGCAGCACGGCCTCGTTGAGGCGCAGCTGGCGGTCCAGCTCCTTGGCGGTGTCCGGGTTCGCGGTGAAGTCGACGACCGCGTAGATGCCCTCGGACTTCTTCTTGATGTCGTAGGCCAGGCGCCGCCGGCCCCAGATGTCCACCTTGTCGACGCTCCCACCCGCGGTGGTCACCACGGACAGGTACTTGTCGAGGGACGGGGCGACGGTGCGCTCCTCGATCTCGGGGTCGAGGATCACCATCATCTCGTACTGACGCATGCGCGTACCCACCTCCTCTGGTCTGAGCGGTCACGGTCTCTCCGTGACAGGAGGGTCGTGCGTCGTGCGTGACCGCGGACCGGTGATCGGCACCGGCGCGGGCAGCGACCGCCCATGGTACAGGCTGCGGACGGCTCGGCCGCCCACGGCTCAGCCGCCCCCGGCTCAGCCGGCCCCGCCGTCGCCGGCCACGGCTCAGCCGCCGCCGCCCGCC
>JAEZAR010000286.1 GCA_023430425.1 Actinomycetes bacterium
TCGCGGAGCCGAACGAGCGGGCGGCCGAGGCCACCGAGCCCGCCGAGGCTGCCGAGCCGGCGGCGGAGCCCGCCGAGGCTGCCGAGCCGGCGGCGGAGCCCACCGAGGCTGCCGAGTCCGCTGAGCCCGCTGAGCCCGCTGAGCCCGCTGAGCCCGCTGAGAAGTGACCGTGCCGGCCACCGGCCGACCCTGCGAACCGACAAGGACGTGTGATGGCGAACTACACCGCCGCTGACATCAAGGCCCTGCGCGAGGCCACGGGCGCCGGCATGCTCGACGTGAAGAAGGCGCTCGACGAGGCCGACGGCGACATCGCCAAGGCCACCGAGATCATCCGGGTCAAGGGCCTCAAGGGCATCGCGAAGCGCGAGGGCCGTGCGGCGTCGGACGGCCTCGTGGCCGCTCACGTCGCCGACGCGGCCGACGGCCAGGTCGGCGTGCTCATCGAGCTGAACTCGGAGACCGACTTCGTCGCCAAGGCGGAGAAGTTCATCGCGCTCGCGGACCAGGTGCTGGCCGCCGCGGTCGCGACCGGCACCGACGACGTCGCGGCCGTGCTCGGCGCGGACGCCGGCGGGCGTACGGTGGCCGAGGCGATCGACGAGACCGCCGCCGTCATCGGCGAGAAGCTCCAGCTGCGTCGCGTGGCGCGGGTGAGCGCGCCGCGCGTGACCGTGTACCTGCACAAGGTCAACAAGGACCTGCCCCCGCAGGTCGGCGTGCTCGTCGGGTCCGACGAGGCCGGGGCGGCCGTCGCCAAGGACGTCGCGATGCACATCGCCGCGTACTCGCCGTCGTACCTGAGCCGCGACGAGGTGCCGGCCGACACGGTCGCCGCCGAGCGCCGGATCGCCGAGGAGACCGCCCGCAACGAGGGCAAGCCGGAGGGCGCTCTCGGCAAGATCGTCGAGGGCCGTCTCACCGGCTTCTTCAAGGAGAACGTCCTGGTCGACCAGGCGTTCGCGAAGGACCAGAAGAAGTCCGTCGCCCAGGTGCTCGCCGAGGTCGGCGGCACGGTGACGTCCTTCGCCCGCTTCCGCGTGGGAGCCTGACACCCGGGAGGCTGCGGCCCGCGTGCCCCTGGGGCCGGGGGCCGCAGCCGCACCCGACAGCAGACGACGACCGCCGGCACCGGCGGAGGGTGGAGGGACCGTGGCGCACACCGCCGAGGCCGACCGGACGGCGCCCGACGGACCGATCGGGGTGACGGAGCCGATCCCGCTCACCGAGCCGACGGAGCCCGCCGAGCACGTCCGCAGGGTCCTGCTGAAGCTGTCGGGGGAGACCTTCGGGGGCGGCAGCATCGGGCTGGCGCCCGACGTCGTCCGGCGCGTCGCCGAGGAGATCGCGGCGGCCGTGCGCGAGGGCGTCCAGGTCGCGGTCGTCGTCGGCGGCGGGAACTTCTTCCGCGGGGCCGAGCTGACGAAGTCGGGGCTGGACCGGGCGCGCGCGGACTACATGGGCATGCTCGGCACGGTGATGAACTGCCTGGCGCTGCAGGACTTCCTCGAGCAGGCCGGTGTGCAGACCCGGGTGCAGACGGCGATCGCGATGGGCCAGGTGGCCGAGCCCTACATCCCCCTCAAGGCCATCCGGCACATGGAGAAGGGCCGCGTCGTCATCTTCGGTGCGGGGGCCGGCCTGCCGTACTTCAGCACGGACACCGTCAGCGTGCAGCGCGCCCTGGAGACCCACTGCGACGAGGTCCTCATGGGCAAGAACGGCGTCGACGGCGTCTACACCGCCGATCCGCGCCACGACCCGACCGCCACCCGCTTCGAGCAGCTGACCTACACGCAGGCCCTGGTCAGCGGCCTGGAGGTGATGGACGCGACGGCCCTGAGCATGTGCCGCGACAACGGTGTGCGGATGCGCGTGTTCGGCATGGAGACCCGGGGCAACGTCACCGCCGCGCTCCGGGGTGAGAAGATCGGGACGCTGCTCACCGAGCCGTGAGCGCACCCGGACCCCGCCAGCTGGACGAGTCGAAGGAGCACCGGTGATCGACGACACCCTCCTCTCCGCCGAGGAGAAGATGGACAAGGCCATCGAGGTCGCCAAGGAGGACTTCGCGACCATCCGGACGGGCCGTGCGAACCCGTCCATGTTCAGCAAGATCCTGGTCGACTACTACGGCTCGCCGACGCCGCTGCAGCAGCTCGCGTCGTTCGCCACCCCCGAGGCGCGCACCATCCTGGTCTCGCCCTTCGACATGAGCTCGATGAAGGCGATCGAGAAGGCGATCCGCGACTCCGACCTCGGGGTCAACCCGACCGACGACGGCAAGATCATCCGCGTCGTCCTGCCCCAGCTCACCGAGGAGCGGCGACGCGAGTACGTCAAGCTCGCGCGGCACAAGGCCGAGGAGGCGCGCGTCTCCGTGCGCAACGTCCGTCGGCACGCCAAGGACGAGCTCGACCGGATCGTCCGCGACGGCGAGGCCGGCGAGGACGAGGTGGTGCGCGCCGAGAAGGAGCTCGAGCAGCTCACCAAGCGCCACGTCGACCAGGTCGACCAGCTGCTGGCGCACAAGGAGAGCGAGCTCCTCGAGGTCTGATGACGGTATCCCCGATGACCGAGCCGACCGCTGCGCCCGCGAGCACCCCGCGGGCGGGACGCGACCTGCCGGTCGCCGTCGCGGTCGGGCTCGGCCTGCTCGGGCTCGTCGTCGCCTCGCTGTGGTTCCGCAAGGAGGGCTTCGCCGTCCTCGTCGTCGTGGCGTGCACCGCCGCGCTGTGGGAGCTCGCGCAGGCCCTGACCCGCCGCGGCATCCACATCCCGCTGCTGCCGCTCGTCGTCGGCATGGTGGGCATCCTCGTCTCGGCGTACACCTCCGGGGCCGAGGCCCTCCTGGTGGCGTTCCTGCTCACGGTGGGCGGCGTCGTCGTCTGGCGGGTGCTGGACGGCGGTGGTGCACAGGCGCTGCGCGACGCGGCCGCCGGCACGTTCGCCGCCGCCTACATCCCCTTCATGGCCGGGTTCGTCATGCTCATGCTCGCCGAGCCCGACGGCCGCTGGCGGGTGGGCCTGTTCGTGCTCCTGGTCGTCGCGAGCGACACGGGCGGCTACGTCGCGGGCGTGCTCGCCGGACGGCACCCGCTCGCGCCGTCGGTCAGCCCGAAGAAGACGTGGGAGGGCATGGCGGGCTCGATGGTCCTGGCCTGCACGGTCGGCGCGGTCGGCATGGTGTGGGTGTTCGAGGCCCCGGTCCTGGTGGGCGTCGCGCTGGGCGTGGCCTCGGTCCTCGCCGCGACCCTCGGCGACCTCGCCGAGTCGCTCCTCAAACGGGACCTCGCCCTGAAGGACATGGGCACGCTGCTGCCGGGCCACGGCGGCGTCCTCGACCGGATCGACGCGATGCTCCTGACGGCACCGCTCGTCCACCTCGTGCTCCTCGCGCTGGTGCCGGCGGCATGAGCCCCGCCGCCCCCGGGCCGGCCCGGCCCGTCCTCGACCTCGCCCCGCCGGCGCGCCGCGGCAAGCCGCCGCGCCACCTGGCCGACCTCGCCCCCGACGAGCGGGCCGCCGTCGTCGTGGAGGCGGGGGAGCAGCCGTTCCGCGCGAGACAGGTCGCCACCCACTACTTCGGCCACCTCACCGACGACCCGGACCGGATGACGGACCTGCCCCGGCGCCTGCGCGAGGACCTCGTGCCGGCGCTCCTCCCGCCGCTGGTGACGCCGGTGCGCACCATCACGGCCGACGGCGGGACGACCGTGAAGACGCTGTGGTCGCTGCACGACGGGGTCCGGATCGAGTCGGTCCTCATGCGCTACCCGGGGCGGGCCACGCTGTGCGTCTCGAGCCAGGCCGGCTGCGGGATGGCCTGCCCGTTCTGCGCGACCGGCCAGCTCGGCCTCACGCGGAACCTGTCCGCCGCGGAGATCGTCGACCAGGTCCGCCGTGCGGCGCTGGCCCTGCGCGACGGCGAGGTCGCGGGCGGGCCCGGGCGGCTCTCCAACGTCGTCTTCATGGGGATGGGCGAGCCGCTGGCCAACTACCGGGCCGTGCTCGACGCCGTCCGCCGGATGATCGCCCCGGTCCCCGACGGGTTCGGCATGTCCGCGCGGGGGATCACCGTCTCGACGGTCGGCCTCGTCCCGGCGATCGACCGTCTTGCGGGGGAGGGGCTGCCCGTGACGCTCGCCCTGTCGCTGCACGCCCCCGACGACGAGCTGCGCACGGAGCTGGTGCCGATCACCACCCGGTGGAGCGTGGACGAGGCCCTGGACGCCGCCCACCGGTACGCGACGACGACGGGGCGCCGGGTGAGCATCGAGTACGCGCTCATCCGCGACATGAACGACCACGCGTGGCGGGCCCGGCTGCTCGCCACCAAGCTGCTCGAGCGAGGCCGGGGGTGGGTGCACGTCAACCCGATCCCGCTCAACCCGACCCCGGGGTCCGTGTGGACCGCGAGCGACCCCGCCGTCGAGGCGCGGTTCGTGGCGGAGCTGCGGGCGGCCGGGATCCCGACGACCGTGCGCGACACGCGCGGCAGCGACATCGACGGCGCCTGCGGGCAGCTCGCGGCGGAGGAGAGATGATCCGGGGATGACCAGGCACACGATGTTCCGCACCGTCGGGCCGCTGCGCAGCGGGTACGACCCGGACCAGGTGGACACCTTCTTCGCGCACGCCCGGCGGGCGTACGAGGGCGACCGGTCCGAGCCGCTGACGGGGACGGACGTGCGGCGGGCGGCGTTCGACGTCGTCCGTCGCGGGTACGCCACCGCCGGCGTCGACGCCGCGCTGGACCGCCTCGAGCGTGCCTTCGCCGCACGCCAGCGGGCCGAGTTCGTCGCCGCCCGCGGCCAGCAGGCATGGATGGAGCAGGTCGCCGGCCGCGCGCGCACCCTCTACGAGCGGCTGCGCCGACCCGACGGCGAGCGGTTCGCGCCCGCCGCACGCGGCGAGCAGGCGTACTCGCGCGAGGACGTGGACGCCCTCTGCCGGCGGCTCGTGGACTACTTCGACAAGGGCACGCCGTTGACCTCGGAGGAGATCCGGCAGGCGACGTTCCGGCGCGCGAGCGGTCACGGCGGCTACGCCGAGGCCCCTGTCGACGCGTTCTTCGACCGGGCCGTGGAGGTGCTGCTCGGCGTCGAGTGACGCCCGGTCAGCGCTGCTCGCCCTCCGCGGGGATCTCCTCGTCGAGGATGAGCTCCTGCATCTGGAGCATGCGCTTCTCGATGCGGGCCACGTCGTGCAGCTCCACGTCGCTCTCGTCGCCCGCGGTCTGGACCACCAAGGTGCCGGAGCCGAGGACGCGGTCGAGGAGCGAGCGCCGGTAGCTCACCGAGTGCACCCGGTCGATGGGGATGTCCCGGCCCTCGCGCGAGAAGACCCCGCGCCGGCTGATGAGCCGACGACTGGTCAGCGTGTCCGTGGACGCGAGCCAGCCGACGACCGGCCAGACCCCGAGCACGAGGACCGCCAGACCGCCGACCGCGACGACCGCCCACCGCTGCCACGCCTGGTCCTGCGGGCTCGGGAGCCACTCGAGGAGCGCGAGGGCGACGAGGGCGCCGACCACGAGGGTCAGCACCACCGGCCAGAAGATGTTCTTCCAGTGGGAGTGCGCCGTGAACACCACGTGCTCGCCCGCGGCGAGCAGCGACTGCTTGACCATGGCGCGGATCATGCCACCACGCGGCAGGCCGCGTCCCCGGCTCGCGCACTGCGGAAGAATGCCCGCGTGACTGCGCGAACCGTCGTCGTGCTCGGCGCCACCGGCTCGATCGGCACCCAGGCCCTGGACGTCCTGGGGCGCCACCCCGACCGCTTCACCGTGGCCGGCCTGTCCGCGGGGGGGACCGACCCCGGGCTCGTCGCCGCGCAGGCGGCCGCCACCGGGGCCCCGGTCGTGGCCCTCGCGCGCCCCGACGCCGCGCCGGACTTCCT
>JAEZAR010000294.1 GCA_023430425.1 Actinomycetes bacterium
GGCGGGCGGCGCGGCAGGCGGAGGCACCGCGACCCGCACCCGCGCCGCGAGGCCGGCGCAGACCGGGCCGACCGGCGCCCCGGCGCCGTTCGACGACGAGGCGACCTGACGGCGTCGGCGGCCCCTCGACCGGGTTCGGCCCTGCGTGGAGGACCTGCCAGAATGCTCCGCATGCCGCACGCCCCCCGCGCCCGCATCCTGTCCGGAATGCAGCCGACGTCGGACTCGCTCCACCTCGGCAACTACCTGGGCGCGCTCGTGAACTGGGTGGCGCTGCAGGACCGGTACGACGCGTTCTACATGGTCGCGGACCTGCACGCCCTGACCGTGGCCCCCGAGCCCGAGCGGCTGCGTGACCGGACCCGGCGGACCGCGGCGCAGTACCTCGCCGCCGGCGTGGACCCCGACCGGTCGGTGCTCTTCGTGCAGAGCCACGTGCCCGAGCACGCCGAGCTCGCCTGGGTCCTGTCGTGCCACACCGGCTTCGGCGAGGCGTCGCGGATGACCCAGTTCAAGGACAAGGCGGCGCGGACGGGCACCGAGGGCGCGAACGTCGGCCTCTTCACCTACCCGATCCTGCAGGCGGCTGACATCCTCCTGTACGACGCCGCACTCGTCCCCGTCGGCGAGGACCAGCGCCAGCACGTGGAGATCACGCGTGACCTGGCGCAGCGCCTGAACAGCCGGTACGGGGACGTCCTCGTGGTCCCGGAGCCGCACATCGTGGGCGGCACCGCCAAGATCTACGACCTGCAGGACCCGACGGCGAAGATGAGCAAGTCCGCGTCGTCGCCGAACGGGGTCATCGACATGCTGGACGAGCCGGCCGTGGTCGCCAAGCGGATCCGCTCCGCCGTGACGGACACCGAGCGTGAGATCCGCTTCGATCCCCAGGCCAAGCCCGGCGTCTCGAACCTCCTGGCGATCTACTCCGCGCTGACGGGCCAGGCCGTCCCGGAGCTCGAGGCGGCCTACGAGGGCCGGGGCTACGGGGACCTCAAGAAGGACCTCGCGGAGGTCGTCGTCGACGCCGTCGCCCCGTTCCGCGAGCGGGTGCTCGGCTACCTCGACTCGCCGGAGACCCTCGACGACGTGCTCGCCGACGGCGCCGAGAAGGCCCGGACCGTCGCGCGGGCCACCCTGCAGCGCGTGCGCGAGCGGATCGGGCTGCTGCCCGCGGGGGTGCGGCCGTGAGGCTGCCCGAGCGCGTGGGCGACCAGGTGCGGGTCGGCGTCGCCCTCCCCGTCCCGGAGCCGTGGGGCCCACAGCTCCAGGCAGCCCGGGCGTCGTTCGGGGATCCCCTGGCGGCGCTCATCCCGCCCCACGTCACGCTGCTCGGACCCACGGTGCTGGAGCCGGCGGATCTGGCGGGCGTGGACGCCCACCTGACGGCGGTCGGACGGGCGCACCCGCCGTTTACCGTCCACCTGCGGGGCACCGGCACCTTCCGGCCGGTGTCCGACGTCGTCTTCGTCCAGGTGGTCGAGGGCATCTCCGCCTGCGAGCGTCTCGAGCGGGCCGTCCGCTCCGGCCCGCTCTCCCAGGACCTCCGGTTCAACTACCACCCGCACGTCACGGTGGCCCACGACGTCCCGGGACCGGCCCTCGACCGCGCGTTCGCGGAGCTGGCCGACTTCGACGCCACCTTCACCGTTCGCAGCCTGCAGGTGTTCGAGCACGGCGACGACGGCGTCTGGCGTCCGGTGCGCGACTTCCCCCTCGGCGCCGCCTGACCCCGCCTCACCGCACCACCCGCCCCTCGGGTCACCCGCCCCTCGGGGCACCCGCCCCTTCCCCACGGGGGACTCAGAAGGCGCGCGTGATCATCGCGCGCTTGACCTCCTGGATCGCCTTGGTCACCTCGATGCCGCGCGGGCACGCGTCGGTGCAGTTGAAGATCGTGCGGCAGCGCCACACGCCCTCGCGGTCGTTGAGGATCTCCAGGCGCTGGGCGGCGCCCTCGTCGCGGCTGTCGAAGATGAAGCGGTGCGCGTTGACGATGGCGGCCGGGCCGAAGTACTGGCCGTCGGTCCAGAAGACCGGGCACGACGAGGTGCACGCCGCGCACAGGATGCACTTGGTGGTGTCGTCGTAGCGGGCCCGCTCCTCGGGGGACTGCCGGCGCTCCGTCGACGGCGTGTTCGCGCCGGTGACGAGGAACGGCATGACCTCCCGGTAGGAGGCGAAGAACGGCTCCATGTCGACGACGAGGTCCTTGACCACCGGGAGGCCCTTGATCGGCTCGATCGTGATCGGCTTGTCCGGGTCGAGGTCCTTGAGCAGCGCCTTGCAGGCGAGGCGGTTGCGGCCGTTGATGCGCATCGCGTCGGAACCGCAGATGCCGTGCGCGCACGAGCGCCGGAAGGTGAGCGAGCCGTCGACCTCCCACTTGACCGTGTGCAGGGCGTCGAGCACCCGGTCCGTCTGCAGCGCGCGGACCGTGAACTCCTCCCAGTACGGCCCCTGGTCCGACTCGGGGTTGTACCGGCGGACGCGCAGGGTGACGTCGAACGAGGCGACCTCCCCTCCGGTGCCCGACGCCGCCGCCTGCGGCTCGCGTGCCGGCGCACCGCCCGGTGTCCCCTCCGCCGAGGCCTGCTCCTCCGTCGCGGCGTCTTTGTCCGCGCCGGCGGCCGTGGGGGCGGCGACCTGCTCGGCCGGCACGACGGGCGAGTCGGCCCGGACCGCCTCGACGGGCTCGGTCGGTGCAGTGGCCTCGACGGGCCCGGTCGGCGCACCGGCCTCGAC
>JAEZAR010000296.1 GCA_023430425.1 Actinomycetes bacterium
CACCTACACCGAGCTCGCGGCTCGGGCGGGCCGCCCGGCGGCGGTGCGCGCGGCGGGGTCGGCGTGCGCGCGCAACCTGGTGGCCCCGTTCGTGCCGTGCCACCGCGTGGTGCGCGCCGACGGCACCCTGGGCGGGTACGCGTACGGCCTCGACGTCAAGCGCGCGCTGCTCGCCCACGAGCAGCGGCAGCTATAGCCGGCGCGCGATCCCCGCGACGACCGCGAGCCCGACCGCGGCGGCCGCACCGAGGACGACCCAGCCCGTCCGGGTCGGCTCCGGCTCGCCGGCCGGCCGGACCTCGCCGGTCGCCTTGCGCTTGAGCTCGGCGAACGCGACCTTGGCCTCGTCCATGGCGTGCTGCGCCTGCGTCCTGGGGTTGAGCCGCTCGGAGAGCTCGTCGACCGTGGCCCGGAGCTCGGCCCGCGTGCGGGCGATCTCGGCCTCGATCTGCGACGGCGAGCCTGCTGCGTCGGTGCTCATGCGGACGTGCCCTCCTTGGCGAGGCCCTGGCGGACGGCCTCGATGTCGAGCCTGATGTTGGCCTGGGCGCGCTCCGGGACCGGTGGCGTGCCCTTGTCGAGCATCCGCTTGCCGACGAGCGCGAGCACGGCGGCGATCGCGAGGAGCACGCCGAACACGATGATCGCGGCGATCCACGGGGCCAGCGCCTCGGAGATGAGCAGGATGATCGCGGCGAAGAGGATCCCGACGGCCCAGAACAGCACGACCGCGGCGCCGGCGAACATGCCGAGGCCGATGCCGGAGCTCTTCGCCTTCTCCTTCATCTCCAGCTGCGCGAGGCGGATCTCGTTGCGCATCAGCGTGGAGAGCTTCTCCGACAGGTCGGAGACGAGGTCGCCGAGGCTCGGTCGGCCGTCGGTCCGCGAGGTGCTGGTCGTCACGTCATCACGCCCTTCGTCAGCCCCGCGCACGGGGACGCCGGCCAGCCGCCACGGGCTGGGACGCCCCTTCATTCTGTGGCAACCGCCCCCGGCGCGCATGACCTTCCGTCGATCACCGGGCGGACGACGAACGCCCCGCCGTGGGGCGGGGCGTCCGGAGGGTGTGGCCACTGGCAGGGTCGAACTGCCGACCTTTCGATTTTCAGTCGAACGCTCTACCAACTGAGCTAAGTGGCCGGTGGTCGACCCCCCGGCCGGACCGGGTGGCCGCCGAGCGACCCCGACGGGACTTGAACCCGCGACCTCCGCCGTGACAGGGCGGCGCGCTAACCAGACTGCGCTACGGGGCCTTGCGATGGTGCACAGTGTTCAGTTGTCGAGCACGTACCCCCAACGGGATTCGAACCCGTGCTACCGCCGTGAAAGGGCGGGGTCCTGGGCCGCTAGACGATGGGGGCCCGACCGGGCGCCCAAGCGTCGACGCGCCGAAGACCTCCGAAAGCATACGGGCTGCGCCGAGGATCTCCAAAGCGACCTCCGGGTCCGGGGCCCGGGCCGGGGCCGGGGCCCGGGCCGGGAGCCCGCGGGGCCGCCAGGCCCGGCCAAGGAAGCCGAGCGGGGCCACCGTGCGGTCCCCGCTCGGCGGGCGCGCCACAATGGGCCCCGTGGTCCACATGTCGCGCGCGGAGTTCGAGGACGCGGTCCGCGACGCCCTCGACCTCATCCCCGCCGAGCTCGCCGAGCAGATGGACAACGTCGTCGTGCTCGTCGAGGACCGTCCGCCGCCGGACCAGCCCGACGACCTCCTGGGGCTCTACGAGGGCGTCGCACTCACGGAGCGGGACCACTGGTGGGCGGCGGGCTCGCTCCCGGACCGGATCACGATCTTCCGCGAGCCGACGCTCGCCGTGTGCGACACCGCCGAGGACGTCGTGGAGGAGGTCGCCGTGACGGTGATCCACGAGGTCGCGCACCACTTCGGCATCGACGACGAGCGGCTCCACGAGCTCGGCTGGGCCTGAGGGAGGACCCGTGCGCATCGGTGTCGTGCTGCTGCCGCAGGACCGCTGGGCGGTGGCCCGCGACCGCTGGCGGCGCGCCGAGGAGTACGGCTTCGACCACGCGTGGACCTACGACCACCTCGCCTGGCGCTCGCTCGCCGACGAGCCCTGGTTCGCCACGGTGCCGCTGCTCGCGGCCGCCGCGACGGTGACGGAGCGGATCAGGCTCGGCACGTGGGTGGCGAGCCCGAACTTCCGGCACCCGGTGCCGTTCGCCAAGGACGTCATGGGCCTGGACGACGTCAGCGAGGGCAGGTTCGTCCTGGGCGTCGGCGCGGGCGGGCAGGGGTACGACGCCGAGGTGCTGGGCCCGCCGCCGACGGCGGCGGAGCGCGTGGCCAGGTTCGCGGAGTTCGTCGACCTCCTCGACGAGCTGCTGACGCGGCCGGTGACGGACCGGGCCGGCGCCCGGTACACGGCGCGCGGGGCGCGCATGGTGCCGGGCTGCGTCCAGCAGCCCCGGGTGCCGTTCGTGGTCGCCGCCAACGGCCCGCGGGCCATGCGCGTCGCCGCCCGGCACGGGCAGGGGTGGGCGACGGTCGGCCCGGCGCTGGGCCCGGACGCGGGCGACGGCCGGCCCGCGTGGGAGGCGTGGTGGGGCGGGCTCGGCGGGCTCGTCGCCCGCTTCGAGGAGGTCGCCCGGGAGGCCGGCCGCGACCCGGCGACGATCGACAGGTACCTCAACGTCGATGCGGCGCCCCGCTTCTCCCTCGGGTCCGCCGACCTGTTCGCCGAGTGCGTCGAGCGGGCGCGGGAGCTGGGGTTCACCGACGTCGTCGCGCACTGGCCGCGGCGGTCGGGCGTCTACGCGGGCGACGAGGCGGTGCTGGAGGAGGTCGCCGGCCGTCTGCCGGCGTTACGGTCCGGCTGACCGCCTGCCTCGGCCGTCTGCCGGCGCTGCGGTCCGGCTGAGCGAAGGGCCCGCCGCCCACGTGCGAGGAGGGCCCTTCGGCGCGATGGCCGGCGGGCCCTCCTCGGCGTGCGTGGCGTCCCGGACGCCGGTGCACCGCCCGGGCCGGCGTGAAGCACGGCCCGGGCGGTGGATCACAGGGCCGTGCGACGACGCGAGCCCATGAGGCGCGCGGCGATGAGCACGCCGATGACGGCGAGGCCGATCTGCAGGATGAGCTCGATCCAGTCGATGCCGCTGGTCTCCTCCACGCCGATGAACGACGCGATCCAGGTGCCCAGCAGCGCGGCGAGGATGCCGATGATGATCGTGACGATGATGGAGATGCGCTGACGTCCGGGAGCGAACAGCCGGCCGAGGGCGCCGATGATGAGGCCGACGACGATGGCACTGATGATGCCGCCGATACCCATGGTGTACCCCTTCCTTCGGTGGCCGGGTCATGGGGATCACTGACCCTGATCTCGGACGTTAGGGCGGTTCGGGGGAGCCCGCACGTCGAGAGCGATCAAGCCCGCGACGGCGCCGGGCGGCCGCCCTACCCTGGGGCGGTGCGCCCCCTCGCCGCCCACGTCGTCACCCCCCTGCCCGGCACGCGCCTCGCCGCCGACGCCGCCGACGCGGGTTCGTCGCCCGTCGTCGTCGTGCTCGCCGTCGCCGGCGCCCTCATCGTCGCGATCCTCCTGGCGGAGGCGGTCGCCGCGGGGCTCCGCGC
>JAEZAR010000298.1 GCA_023430425.1 Actinomycetes bacterium
GGCGGGCGGCGCGCCGCCCTGCGCGGCTGGTCGGAGCAGGTGACCGACCCCGCCGCCTACGAGCGCCCCCACGACGCCCAGTGGGCCACCGGTGCCGTCCTCGCCGTGGCGCCCGCGTGCCGCGCGACCGTCGGGGAGTGGGACGAGTCGTTCTTCCTCTACTCCGAGGAGGTCGAGTACTGCCTGCGGGCGCGGGACCACGGCTTCCGCGTGCGCTACGTGCCCGACGCCGTCGCCACCCACCTGTCGGGGCCCTACGGCGCCGATGTGGACCTGTGGCGCCTCGTCGTGCGCAACCGGCTCACGCTCTTCGCCCGGCGGCACTCGCGCGCACGGGCCGCCGCCTTCCGGGCGGGCACGCTGGTGGGCCAGCTCGTGCGCGCGCCGCGCAGCGCGGCGGCCCGGGCCGGGGTGGCCGAGGCCTGGGCGCACTCGGGCCGCCCGCCCGGCTTCGTGTGGTTCGCCGCGCAGGACTGGTGGTACCACAACCGCGCCCACTCGGACTTCCAGCTGATGCGCGAGGTCGCCCGCACGCGGCCGGTGCTGCTCGTCAACAGCCTCGGCCTCCGCCTGCCCCGCCGCGGCGTCAGCACCAACCCCGCGCGCCGCATCCTGCGCAAGGTCCGGAGCATGGCCAAGCTGGTCCGCCGCCCCGTGCCCGGGCTGCCCGGCTACCACGTGATGACGCCGGTCATGCTCCCCGTCTACGGCGACGGCGCCCTCGCCCGGCTCAACGCGCGGCTGATCCGGGCGCAGGTCCGGCTCGTCGGGGCGGTCATCGGCGTCGGGCGCACCCCCACCGTGGCCGTCACGATCCCCACCGCGTGGCCGGTGGTCCGCCCGATGCGCCGCAGCGCCCTGCTGTTCAACCGCTCCGACCGGCACTCCGAGTTCCCCGAGGCCGACCGTGAGCACGTGGCCGCCCTCGAGGAGGCGCTGCTGCGGCACGCCGACCGGGTGCTGTACGTGAGCCACGAGCTCATGGCCGAGGACGCCGAGGTCGTCGGTGACCGCGCGGTCTTCCTCGACCACGGCGTGGGCCTCGACCACTTCACCCCCGACGGGCCCGTCGCCCCGCTCGACGTGCCACGGCCCGTCATGGGGTTCTTCGGCGGCCTCGACGACTACGTCGTGGACATGGCGCTCCTCGCGGAGACCGCGCGCGGGGTGCCGGACGCGACCCTGCTGCTCGTCGGGGACGCGACGTGCCCGATGGACGAGCTCGTCGCCCTGCCCAACGTGCGCTGGCTCGGCTACCAGCCCTACGAGCGGATCCCGGAGCTCGGCCGGACGTTCGACGTCGCCCTCATGCCGTGGCTGGACAACGACTGGATCCGCTACGCCAACCCGATCAAGCTCAAGGAGTACCTCGCGCTCGGGCTGCCGGTGGTGACGACCGCCTACCCGGAGGTCCGCCACGCCGAGGGCGACGTCCGCGTCGCCGGCAGCCGCGAGGAGTTCGTCGAGCTGGTCCGCAAGGCGCTGGCGGACCCCGGCGGGGCCCCCGAGCGGGCCGCACGACGGTCCTCCGTCCGGGGCGCGACCTGGGCCGCCCGGGCCGAGCAGCTCCTCCAGGTCGCCACCGACGCAGGGAGGTCATGATGTGCGGCATCGCCGGGATCCGGTCGTTCAGGGGAGCCACCCCCACCACCCGCACGCTCACGGCGATGGCGGACACGCTGGTGCACCGCGGGCCCGACGACCAGGGGCAGTGGATCTCCGACGGCGTGGGCCTGGCGCACCGCCGGCTGTCGATCATCGACCTGGTGGGGTCGGTGCAGCCGATGGCGAGCCCCGACGGCCGGTGGCACCTCGTGTTCAACGGCGAGATCTTCAACTACCGCGAGCTCCGTGAGCGCTTCGCCGGCGCCTTCGACTTCACCACGCACGGCGACAGCGAGGCGATCCTCGCGGGCCTCGTGCTGCACGGCATCGACGTGGTCGACCACCTGCTGGGGCAGTTCGCGTTCGTCGCGCACGACACGCAGACGGGGGCGACGTACCTCGTGCGGGACCGGCTCGGCGTCCTGCCGCTCTTCTACCGCCTCGACCCGGACGCCCTCGTCTTCGCCTCGGAGATCAAGGCGGTCGTGGCCGGCTCCGGGGCCGCGCCCGAGGTCGACCTCGCCAGCCTCGGGGCGTACCTGCGCGGCCGGTCCGTCCCGGCCCCGCACACCCTCGTCGCCGGCGTGCACAAGCTGCCGGCGGCCCACTGGCTCCGCGTCGACGCCGACGGCCGCACCGAGCTGCGCCGGTACTGGTCGCTGCCCGCCCCGGACCCGGCCGGGGTGTGGACGCCCGAGCGTGCGGTGGACGCCGTGGCCGCCGCGGTGCGCGAGGCCGTCGACGCCGCCCTCGTCGCCGACGTGCCCGTCGGGGCGTACCTCAGCGGCGGCATCGACTCGAGCCTCATCACGGCCGTGATGAGCGACCTGCGTGCCGGGGCGGGGGTCGAGACCTTCTCGGCGGGCTTCGGCGACCCGCGCTTCGACGAGCTGCCGTGGGCGCGGCGCGTCAGCGACCTGCTCGGGACCACCCACCACGAGGTCCTCGTGCAGCCGAGCGACTTCGAGGAGAGCTGGCACCGGCTGACGTGGCACCGGGACGCGCCGATGTCGGAGCCCGCCGACGTCGCGGTGCACCAGCTCGCGCGACTCGCCCGCCGCCACGTCAAGGTGGTCCTGTCCGGCGAGGGCGGGGACGAGCTGTTCGCGGGCTACCCCAAGTACCGGATGGCCCGCGCGCTCGGTGCGGCGTCCGTGGTGCCCGCGCGCCTGCGCTCGGCGGTCGTCGACGCGCTCGACCCCCGGCTGCCCGCACGCGCGGCACGGGCGCGGATCGCCCTGCGTGCGGCGGGCGCGCGGACGGAGGCGGAGCGCTTCGCGCAGTGGTTCGCCCCGTTCTCGGCCCGCGAGCGCGCCCAGCTGCTGGGCGGGGTGGCCCAGCACGAGGAGATGACCTGGCCGGACGAGCGACGCGACCTCATCGGCCGGATGCTCGCCGCCGACGTGCGCAGCTGGCTCCCGGACAACCTCCTCGAGCGCGGCGACCGGATGTCGATGGCCGCCTCGCTCGAGCTGCGCCCGCCGCTGCTGGACCACCGGCTCGTCGAGCTGGCGTTCCGGCTGCCCTCGTCCGTCAAGGTCCGGGGCGGCGTCACGAAGTGGGCCCTGAAGGAGGTCGCCCGCCGCCACCTGCCCGACGAGGTCGTCGACCGGCGCAAGGTCGGCTTCAAGGTGCCGCTCGACGCGTGGTTCCGCACGGGCCTGCGGGACTCGATGTGGGAGCGGCTGACCGGCCCGGACTCGTTCGTCGCGACCGCGCTCGACCGGGCCGCGGTCGTCCGCCTGCTCGAGCGCCACGAGTCGGGGCGGTTCAACGAGGAGGCCCGGATCTGGACGCTGATGTCCCTGGAGGTGTGGCACGAGACCCTGCTGGGTCGCGGTGCGGGCGCGAGCGCCGGTGCCGCCGGGCTCGCGGGCGCCGTCGGCCTCGGCACCGCGGAGGGCCCGGACGCCACCCAGGGCCCGAACGCCACCCGGGGACCGACCGCCACGGGAC
>JAEZAR010000333.1 GCA_023430425.1 Actinomycetes bacterium
GCCTCGATCCCGTCCGTCCCCGGCATCCGGATGTCCATGAGCACGACGTCGGGCCGGTGCCGCACCGCCAGCTCCACGGCACGGGCACCGTCCGCTGCCTCGGCGACGACGGTGATCGTCGGGTCGCTCGTGAGCAGGGCGCGCAGGCCCGCGCGAACGAGGTCCTGGTCGTCGACCATCAGAACTGTCGTCATCGCTCCTCCCCGATCGGCATCGTCGCCGCGACGACGAAACCGGTGGCCGTCCAGCCGGCATCGAGCGTCCCGCCGAGCGCCTCGGCCCGCTCACGCATCCCGGCGATCCCGTGGCCCGCCGACGGTTCCCCGTGCTCGGTGGGCGGGCGGCTGCCGTCGTCCTCGACGCGGACGTGCAGCATCCCTGCCGCGGTGTGCACGGCCACCCGGATCCGACGGGCGTGGGCGTGGCGGACGACGTTGGTGACCGACTCCTGGACGATCCGGTAGGCCGCCGCATCGACGGCCGCCGGGACCGGCTCGCCGAGGGTGACCTCGTCGACGACCTCGAGCCCGGCGACGCGCGCCGGCCGCACTGCCGAGGCGAGGGCACCCAGGCCGGGCACCTCGCGCGAGGTCTGGCCCGGCCGCCGCAGGAGGGCGACCGTGCGCCGGAGGTCCGCCAGCGTGCTCGTCGTCGTCTCATGGATGACCTCGACCGCCCGCGCCGCAGCGGCGTCGTCGCGCCCGATGGACTCGGCGGCCACCTGCGCGTGCAGGGCGACGACGGTCATCGCATGGCCGACGGAGTCGTGCACGTCCCGCGCCATAGTCAGGCGTTCGGCGGTGACGCGTTCCTCGGCCTCGCGGCGGTAGCGCTCGGCCACGAGGTCCGCGATCTCCCGTGCGCGTAGCTGGAGCGCCCGGCGGGACCGGACGCCGTCACCCAGCGCGACGGCGGCGGCGAGCATGAGGGCGTTCCAGACCAGCTCGTACCCGAGGACGAAGTCGGCCTCCTGCCCGACGGCGAGCCGGTACCCCGTCGAGATCGCGAGGACAGCCACGGAGCCGAGGACGGCGCCGGCGGTGCGGCCCACCTCGGCGGCGGAGAAGACGGCGGCGGCGACGGGCACGGCAACCCCGACCGGCGGGTAGCCGGCGGCGTAGTAGGCGAGCAGACCGCTGACGGTGAGCGCGACGACGAGGGCCGGGTAGCGTCGTCGCACGAGCATGAGCGCGCCGAGCCCGGCGGCCCAGAGGTACGGCATGGCTCCGGGCCGCGACCCGTCGACGTCGGCGGTGATCACCAGGGACAGCGTCAGGGCGACGGACGCCGCGAGGATCGCGTCGCCAACCCACGGGGCCGTCTGGGCGACCCCTTCCTGGGGAGCACTGTCGGCCGGCATGCCGCCAGGGTAGGCAGCGTGGGTGCGTGCCGGGAGTCGTCGCGTGGCGACTCCCGCCGTCGCCCCGGAACGTACGCAGGTCCCGATCACGGACCGACGCGCCGCCGTACGAGAATTTCTACGGTCGGCGCCATGACTACTTCGACTCCTCCCGTCTCCAGCCATCTCGGCGCGCACGGCGCCGACCAGACACCGCAGCGGGCCGGCCCCGTGCGGCGCTTCCTCGGGCTCCCCGCCGCAGCCGTTGTCGGTCTCGCCGCCCTCGGGCTGCCGCGGGTCGTCCTGCACGACTTCGGCGTCCTGACCGGTGGCTCGGTCGTGGCGTTCCTCCTCGCCGTCCTCCCGCTGGTCGCGTGGGTCGTCGTCGCGACCCGGCCCCGCGTGCGCGCGCCCTTCCTCGCCCTCGTCGCGACCGGCGCGGTGCACGGCGTCCTCCTCGCGGCGACCCACCAGCTGCTCTGGACGCGCGCGTTCGACGGCGCGACCCCGCGCCTGGGCGACAACCTCGCCGACCTCGACCCGGAGCTGCAGGACGTGGTGCTCCGCGGCGCGGCCGTGTTCTCGGGGATGCACACCGGGCTCGCGCTCGGCGTGCTGACGGGCGCTGTCGCCTGGGCGATCGTGCGTCGGCGTCGCCGCCTGGCCGCCCTGCCCTCCTCCCGGTGACGCGGGCGCCGGGCACCCGGGACGCTCCTCATCGCCCGACCGTGGCCTGGTTGACGGGGACCGCGCTCCTGGTGCCCGCCCTCAGCGGGGGGACGCCGACCGCGGGTCCGGGTGAGGGCCCGATCGTGGCCCGGGGGTCGGCGCACCTGCTCGTCCTAGGGGTCTGGGTGGCGGTCGTCGTCCTCGGACGGCGACCGTCACCCCTGCGCACACTCGCCGTGTGCGGAGTCCTGGCCGGGCCGCTCGTCGTCCTGGCCGATGCGGCCCTGGCGGCGTTCGTCGGTCCCGGGTCAGCCGTGGGGGAGCGCGAGGCCGTCGCCGTGATCGGGGAACTGGTGCGGTGGGCGGTGGCCGGTACGGCAGCCGGCGGCGTGGCGCTGGTGATCCTCCGGCTCGGTCGATCCTGAGCCGGGCCGGGACGCGGCCGGGCAGACGGACGCGGCCATCGGTTCGGCACTGCTCGCCGCCGAGGTCAGGGAGTCGGACGACGTCGGGACGCCAGCTCGGTGAGCACACGCTCGAGAGCACCGTCAGCGCTCGTCACGATGTCGGGCGAGACGCCCGTGCCCTCCCAATTGCGCCCGCTGCGAGGGCTGCGCGGGCTGGCGACGGGGAGCGCGAGCTCCACCTGCGGGTGCACCCGGACGCCGATGCGAGGGTGGGCACCGCCACGCGTCTGCTCACCGACCACGGTGGCCCGGCCGAGCTCCTGCAGCGTGAAGGCGAGCTCTTCACCCCCCGAGAAGGTCCTCGACGAGACGAGCACGGCCAAGGGGACATCGGGACCGATCCGGCGACCAGGCAGCAGGCTGAGAGTCCAGAACTGCTGCGTCCCGCGCCGGTCGAGCACGTCCGTGAGGTGGACCGGCTCGGGGTCGAAGAAGTGACTGCACACGAGCGCGGTGGAGTCCGGGGTCCCCCCGACGCACTCCCGAAGGTCCAGCACCACGCCCGAGGCGCCGTGACACAGGTCCAGCGCCGCGGACTGCCAGCGGCCGGCATAGACGGGCAGCCCGAGGAAGGGTCCCAGCTCGACCACGGCGACGTTGTCCGGCGTCCGCCGCACCCCGCGCACCCCGCCCGCGGTCCTGGCCGCCTGCTGGGACCAGTGGGCCGCGTAGTCGCCCGCGTCGCTGGGGTCCGGCGCACCCCCGGCGTGGTGGACCAGGCGCAGGTGGAGGTCGTGGGTCGCCTCGCGCAGCACGTCCGTCATCGCGTCGCAGAGCTGGACGAGGTCAGTCCCCACCGAGTCGAGACGTCCGCTGTCACGCGCCTGCTCGAGTGCCGCTGCGGCCCGCTGGCCGGTCTCGGCGAACACGTACTCCGAGCGCACCCTCTCGATCGTCCTGGTGACGAGGAGGGAGAGGTCTGTCTGCATGTTCGCATCCTGCCGGGAGCCGCGTACGCGGCGCGAGGACGCTTGACAGCCAGGTGCCCGCACCGGCGAGCCTCGGCGAGCGCGGCGAGTCGCCGGCGGTCGCGTCGTATCCCACCTTGTGGCGCCCCCGGGTCGAAGACGCGCTCATTGGACGGCTCCTCGATCTGTACGGCGCCTGTAGTAGGCGTAGGTGGCCAGACCAAGGGCCGGCCCCCACACCGGTGCCGGGATGACGGTCACGAGCCAGCCTGCGCCGTCTCGGGTGGACATCAGGACCAGGCTGAACGCGGAGGCGCACAGCACCACGGCGACGACCGAGGCGGGGACGACGGCGGCCCACACCGGGACCGGGCGGCCCCGAAGTGCGGGCAGCCAGGACGGGAAGACCTCGCCCCACCGGTGGATGAGGCCGAGGGTGAGGGCCGCGCCACCGAGTGCAGCGAGTCCGAGGAGTATTCCGAAGACCCGCACGCCGGGCCCGATGGCGTCCGGGCCGCCCGGAGCGCCCTGTGGCCATGGGGTCAGCCAGGTCAGGCGGATCAACGCGTAGGGCATAGGACTGAGCGCCGCGACCCAGGTGGCTGCCCGGCCCCAGCGGTCCAGGCGCGCGCGCACCCGGTGTGAGGTGCCGGGTGCTGGAACGACGCGCGGCGGCGATGGACATGGCCGCGAACAGCACCCCCCCGGTGGCCATGAACGCCATGACGGCGGGTCGCAGCCCGACCCGGCTGACGCCGTCGCGGATCCCGCGCAGCAGGTCGAGGGTCGGCGTGCCGATCTCACCGGTGGCCCCGCCAAGGGCGATTGCGCCGCCGATCAGGGCGAGGAACAGGAGATTGCGGGGGTGTCGCCGCGCCCCGACGGCGAGCATGACCACGAAAACGACGGGGCCGAGGAGCGCCATGGCGTAGCCGAGGAACGCCAGGAGCTGGACGTCGGGCACGAGGACGCCGAAGACCGTGGCGTAGCCTGCCCCGGCGAGGACCAAGGCTCGCCGGCCGGGTCCCCGGAGGTCTATGCGGCCCATGAGGGCCGCCAAGCCCGTTCCGGCCAGCCCCAGGACGAGGAACGTCCAGGCCGCGACCACGGGTGGCCTGCTCCTCATCAGGCCCATCGGCGCGTCGACGGCGTAGAGCGGATAGGACCCCGGCGCGACGACCCACCACAGGCCCAGGCCTGCGCACAACGCCGACCAGATGACGGCGAGCGCGGTTGGAGAAACGTGGCGGCGACGGGCGACCTTCTCGCGTGCGGCCTTCGCCGTGCCATGCGGCCCCGGACGTCGCGCCGATAGTGACGGATGTCAACGACGGCCGAAAACGGACCCCCTGGCGTCGGGTGAAAGTGGACCCCTCTCGTGGTGTGGTCAGTCGGTCGCGGCCGCTGGTGGGCGGCCGAGGTCTCGGTTCTTGAGCCGGTAGGAGTC
>JAEZAR010000365.1 GCA_023430425.1 Actinomycetes bacterium
GCACCGACCGTCCCGTCGATCCGGTCGGCGATGGGGCCGGCCTCGCCCGATCCCGATGCGGCGGCGACGAGCGCGTGGACCGCCATCACGTTGGGGTCGAGGTCCCGGGATCGAGCGCTGGCGACCCACCGCTCCCCGGTGGCGACGTCGCCGTCCATCAGCGCGGCCAGCGCCAGCACGGCGGCGGCGTCGACGCCGGGGGCCAGCACGACGACGTCGGTCAGCTCCGGCCGACCCAGCGTGAGGGTCCCCGTCTTGTCCAGAGCGACGGCGTCGATGCGCGCGGCGGTCTCCAGGTGCTCCCCGCCCTTGATGAGGATCCCGTCCCTCGCCGCGCGGCCGATGCCGGCGACGACGGAGACGGGGATCGAGATGACCAGCGCGCCCGGGCAGGCGATGACGAGCAGGGTGAGCGCGAGCACGACGTCGCGGGTGAGGGCCCCGGCCACGACGGCGAGCACGATGATCCCCGGCGTGTACCAGGCCGAGAACCGGTCCATGAACGCCTGCGAGCGCGCCCGCGCGTCCTGCGCCTCCTCGACCCGGTGGATGATCCGCGCGAGCGTGGTGTCCGCGCCGACGCCCGTGGCCCGCACGCGGAGCACGCCGCCCGTGGCGATGGTGCCCGCGTGGACGCGGTCCCCGGCGGACTTCTCCACGGGGATCGACTCGCCCGTCACGGCTGACTCGTCCACCGCGCCGACGCCGGCCACGACGACGCCGTCCACCGGGACCTTGGCGCCGTTCTTGACCACCACCGTCTCGCCCGGCACCACGGCGCCGGCGGTCACCTCGACCTGACGGCCGTCGCGCAGGACGACGGCGACGTCCGGGGCGACCGCGACGAGCTCGGCCAGCGCAGAGCGCGTGCGAGCGAGGGTCGCCGCCTCCAGGGCGTGCCCGACGGCGAAGAGGAAGGTCACGGCGGCCGCCTCCCAGTGGTTGCCGACGAGCACCGCGCCCACGGCCGCCACGGAGACCAGCAGGTCGATGCCGACGACCCGCGCCAGCAGAGCCCGGCCGGCCCGGCGCAGCACCGGCACGCCCGCCACGGTGGCCGCGGCGACCATCAGCGCCTCACCCCAGCCAAGGGCGCCCGCGCGGCTCGCCACGGCCGACGCCAGGATCGTCGCCCCGGACGCGGCCGGGACCGCCCACCTGCCACGCCACCAGGTCCGGTCCGTGCTCATGTCAGCCGTGCTCATGTCAGCTCCCTGCTCATGTCAGCTCCGTTGTCGGGGCGCCGTGCCCCGCCCGCCGCGCGGGGGGACGGGCACGGGCCCGCGGGTCCGTGGGCGGGTGGGTCAGAAGGCGGCGGGCCGGGCGGCGTAGCCCGCGGCTGCCACGGCGGCGACGAGGTCGTCGACGCTCGCGAGGGCCGGGTCGTGCACGACCTCGACGCGCGCGGACGCGAATCGGACGGTGACCCTCGCCACACCCGGGAGCCGGCCGACCCGCTTCTCGATCTTCGCGACGCAGGACGGGCAGGTGAAGCCCTCGGCCCGCAGAACCGTCGTGGTGGTGCTCGTGGTGGTGCTCGTGGTGGTGCTCATCTCGTCCTCCGGTCGTCCCCACGGCCCCTGGTGGGCCGTCGGACGCGACGCTACGGAGGGCGGGCCGGCGGTTCCTTGACGCAGGTCAAGCCCTGGCGGCCCGGTGGGCGCCGGCGCTCAGCGCCACTGCCAGCTCGCGAGCACGGCGTCCACGAGGGCCCGGTCCGGGTCGCCGCTGCCGTCCCGGCGCAGGTAGCCGACCGCGTGGACCCACCCGTCACGCGCGACGTAGTGGTCGGTGACCAGCGAGGGACCGATGCGCGTGGTGAGGGCGATCGCCTCGCCGTGGGGGCTCGAGACCCGTTCGACGTACAGGCGCTCCGTGGCCGACTCGAGCTCGGCCATCATCTCCGCGGCGACCGCGTCCTCGACCGGGAACGTCCCGGCCCAGATGTCGGCGACCAGCTCCTCGGGCGTCCCCAGCTCGGCGACCGACCCGAGGCACACCGTGAGGATCGCCGACCCGTCGTCGCCGAGCAGGAAGGTCCGCCCGCCGTCCACGGCCGCGAGCGGCTCCCCGGGCGCCCGGAAGGCGTGCGGCGGGCACTCGCCTTCCCCCGCGGGCACCTCGACGGCGACCGGCAGGCCGGCGACGTCCGCCGGGTCGACTTCTACGGTCCGCACCGTGTCCGCCACGGGCAGCGAAGCCGCCGCCGAGTCCGCTCGGCGCTCCCGCAGCAGCCAGACCCCGCCGCCGACCACTCCCGCGATCGCCACGAGGACCACCGCGATCGCCACGTTCGCCGCCCGGTGCATCGCCCACCCTCCCCGACTCGCCCCGGGGTGTATCGGCGCGACCGGCCGGTGAGATGAGAGGGCGGGGCGGGACCAGCCCCCGGGGCCTCCCCCCGCCACTAGGCTGGCCGGCGCCGCCGCGGCCCCGCCCCGTCCGCGACAGCCGCAGAGGTCCCGGGGCGGCCGCACCTGGAGGACGCCGATGGACCGCCGCGTCGCCTTCGTGGTGAGCACGGCAGCGGGCGCCCTGGGCCTCCTGGTCGGGTACACCGCGCTCCACGAGGCCGGCCACGCCCTCGTCGCGACGGCGACCGGGGCCACCGTCGAGGCGTTCGTGGTCGGCCCGGGTGCCCACGTCTCGTGGTCCGGCGGCACCTGGTCGCCCGCCTCCGAGGTCCTGCTGGGCGCGGCCGGCGTCGCGCTGCCGCTGGTCGTCACGGGGGCCGTCCTGCTCGCCTACCGGCGCGACGCCCGCAGCGACGCGTACCACGTGCTGCACGCCACGCTCGCGGCAGGCGTGCTGGGGTCCGCGCTGCCCTGGCTCGTCATCCCGCTGGCGACCCTGGCC
>JAEZAR010000382.1 GCA_023430425.1 Actinomycetes bacterium
CCGCTTCACCGCCGCCCAGGCGGGCGTGGTCAGCGGCCTCGGCACCGGCCTGGGCGTCCTCGCGGGGCTCGCGCTCGGCTGGGTCCTCGTCACGGCCGAGCGGTACCGCTGGGAGCTCCCGGACCCGACCTGGCAGGTCTCCGTCCCGTGGGCGACGGTGCTGGCGACGCTCGTCGCGGTGCCGCTGCTCGCCGTCGCGGTCGGCTACGCCGCCGCGCGGTCGCGGCTCCCCGTCGTCCGGCGGCTGGCCGGCTGACCGCCCCCCGGACGCCTGGGCTTGCTTCTGGAGCGGTTCCGTGTGACGGTTGGGAGGTCGTCGGCTCTCTGAGCCCGTGCGGACTGCACGGACCGTCCTCGATGAACTGCCAGCACCTCGGGCCCTGGGGGCCCGCGAAGGGCATCGAGATGAGCGAGTCCCTTGCTTCCGTCGTCTTCTCCTCCGGTCCGCTGTGCAACGCGACCGCCACCGTCGACCGGGTGGGTGAGCACCTCCTCGTCAGGTTCGAGGGCGAGCTCGACGAGTGCTTCAACCCGGTCGGGGCCTCCCTCATCCAGATGCTGAGCGAGCAGGCCCGGGCGGTCCACGTGGACTTCTCGCGCCTGACCCTCTTCGGCGCGGCCGGGGTCGGCTGGCTCGTCGACCTGTACGCGGCCACCCCGGCCGAGGTGCGCGTGGTCCGGACGAACGCGCTGGTCCGCGAGGTGCTCGACCTGTGCGACGTGCCCACGCGCCACTCCGGCCAGGAGCCACGCGGCGGCCGGAGCCAGGACTCCGGCCGGTTCGCCGACGCGCTGTAGCCAGCGTCCGTCGTGGGGACGGCCCGCCCGTCCCCGTCAGGCGACCCGGAACCAGACGGTCTTCGCCGCGCCGTCGTGGCGCTCCACGCCCCAGTCGGCCGCGAGCCGGTCGATGAGCATGACGCCGCGTCCGCCGGACGCCTGCGGACCGACCTGACGGACGGCGGGCAGCTGCGGGCTCCCGTCCGTGACGGCGACCCGCCATCCGCCGCCCGCGACCGACACCGCGACCGTGACCTCGCCCTCGTCGGGCCCGTGCTTGACGGCGTTGGTGACCGCCTCGGTGGTCAGGAGCGCGAGCACGCGCAGCTGGTGGTCGGGCGCGCCGGCTCGCCGCGCCCAGTCGACCACCCACCTGCGGGTGCGGGGCACCGCCTCGACGGTCGCCGTGAACCGCAGGGCCTCAGCGCCGGCCACGGGCCCGCCCCTCCGGCGTGCCGCACCGGCCGACGACCCCCGAGTCGGCATCCGGTACCCGCCGACCGGGGGCCGGCGCACGACAGTGCACGTCCCCATGATGGACCAGGGCGGCACGCTGCACACATGCACACGGCAGACGCACCGAGCCGTCGCGCGTCGGGGCCGTCGCGTCAGGGCCGTCGCGTCAGGGCCGTCGCGCGTCCGGTGGCGGCGCTGCGTCGTCGCCCCCACCGTCGTCGTCCGCACCCTCGTCGGGCGAACGGGTCGGGGCCGGCCGGACCGCGATGCGGGCCACCCGACGCCCGGAGACTCCTGCCACGACCAGCTCGTGGGCGTCGACCCGGACCCGGTCCCCCACGACGGCGAGCCTCCCGAGCCGGTGGATGACGTACCCGGCCGCCGTCTCGTAGGGCCCGTCCTCGAGCTCGACGCCCGTGACGTCACCGAACTCCTCGATGGTCACGCGGGCGTCGACCACCCGCTCCGCGCCGCCGTCGGCGAGCAGCGCCGGTTCGCGGACGTCGTACTCGTCGTGGATCTCCCCGACCAGCTCCTCGACCATGTCCTCGAGCGTGACGATGCCGTCGGTGCCGCCGTACTCGTCGACGACCACGGCGATGTGCGTGCCCTGGGAGCGCAGGAGCGAGAGCGAGGGCAGCAGCCGGTTCGTCACCGGCAGGAACGGGATGGGCCGGGCCAGCTCGGCCACCGTCGCCGGGCCGGTGGCGCCCAGCAGGTCGCGCACGTGCAGGAAGCCGACGACGTCGTCGAACCCCTCCCCGGTGACCGGGTACCGCGAGTAGGGCGCCTCGCGGACGACGACGGCGGCGTCGGCCAGCGACATCCGCCCGGCGAGGAACGTGACCTCGCCGCGGGGCCGCATGACCTCGCCCAGCGTGCGGTCGCCCGCGTCGAAGACGTCCTCGAGGATCCGCCGCTCGTCCTCGGGGATCTCGCGGTGCCCCGCCACGAGGTCGCGCAGTTCCTCCTCGCTCATCTCCTCGGTCGTGGCGCGCGGGTCGCCGCCCAGGAGCCGCACGACGGCGTCCGTGGAGACCGACAGCAGCCACACCACCGGGCGCATCGCCGTCGCGAACCGGTCCAGCGGCGGCCCGACGACGAGCGCGAGCGACGCCGCGCGCTGCAGCGCCAGGCGCTTGGGCACGAGCTCGCCCAGGACGAGCGAGAGGTAGGCGATCGCGAGGGTGAGCAGGACGAGCGCGAGCGGGGCGGCGACGTCCTCGGCGAGCCCGACGCGCACCAGCGCGGGCACGAAGTCCGGCGCCAGCGTCGAGGCGCCGTAGGCCGCCGAGAAGAAGCCCGCCACGGTGACGCCGATCTGCACCGCGGCGAGGAAGCGGTTCGGGTCCCGGGCCACCGCAGCGACCCGGGCACCCCGGCGCGAGGCGTGCTCGAGTCGGTCGAGCTGGCTCTGCCGCAGCGACACCAGGGCCAGCTCTGTCCCGGCGAACACCCCGCCGATGAGCACGAACAGCAGCACGAGACCGACGTTGAGGAGCGTCCCGGTGTCCATCAGGCCCACCCCCTCCCCGAGGGCTCGGCGCCCGGTGCGCGACCGGGCGACGTCGGGAGGAGGTGGCCGGGACTGCAGGAGTCGTCCATCCGTCCAGTCAACGAGAGCCCTCTGCGACGGTCAAGCGGGCGTCTCCCCGGGGCGGCTCACCCCGCGGTGACCGGGCCCATGAGCACGACCTCGAACGCGCTGCCCGGCACGTCCTTGAGGGTGTTGAGCTGGTCGTCGTCCCACCGGGCGTCCGGGGTGCCGGACACGTACCAGTCCGAGCCGTTGTCGGCGAGGAGCATCCCGTACTCCTGCATCGCCCGGAGGATGACCCGCGCCTGCTCCGGGTAGCCGGAGATGTCGTAGTCGGCGCGCAGGCGCACGCGCATGCCCATCGGCGGCAGCGCGGGGTCCGTGCGCGTGCTCGCCCAGTGGGTGGCCGGCGCCACGTAGGCGCGGCGCGTCCGCGACACGGTGAAGCGGAGCGCGTGCTCGATCCGTCCGGCGGCGACCTCCTCGTAGCGCACGAGCCCGGGCAGGATCGGCAGCCCGGCGGCATCGGCGCTGGTCCAGCCGGCGGGCCGGGTCGTGCCCGCCACGAGGTCGAAGACCGCGCCGCTGCCCGCCCGCCACGAGCCGTCCGGCTCCGGGTACGCCGCGTACAGCTCGTAGAGGGTGCGCGTGGCGGCGTCGACGACGAGGACGTGCCGGTCACCGGTGGAACCCGCGCCGCCCTCGATCGGCGCGTCCGGCGGGATGGGGTACGGGCCCGGGTCGGACTCGTCGGCGTAGGTGAAGGAGACCGCCACCCGCGGCTGGTCGGGACCGACCACGACGTACGGGATGCCGAAGGGTCCCCCGTCCCAGTCGGCGCCGAAGTCCATGTGGAGGGTGTCCGTGAGGCCGATCGACGCGATGAGCGTGGCCGACGCCGGGTCCACCGGTGCGCCGTCCACCCGGGTGTTCCACGGGTCGGTGTCCGGGAACGGGCGGAAGCCGAGGGGCGCCATCGGGCCGGTCGCGTACGCGGGCGGCGGCGGCTCCGCCACCGGCGGCGCCGGCACGACGTACCCGACGACGTCGGCGACCACGTGGGTGCGGCCGCCGGGCAGCATGTCGTTCACGACGGCGACGCGGCCGCCCGCGCCCAGCCCGACGACCACCTGGTTCGCGATGTCCCGGCCCGCGACGTGGTTGACCGCCGACGTCGGGGTGAGCGGGCCGCCGTCCGGCTGGACGCGCAGGTTCCCGACGCCGGTCGGCCCGACGGCGGTCACGTTGAGCACGACGCCGGTCGCCTCGGCCGGCACCGGCGGCACCCCGGCCAGGTGGAGCGTGCGCGAGCCGGGGCCCAGCGGGCCGTCGATCCCGAGCCCGGTCCGCGAGTCGGCCACGCGTGCGGGCTCCACGAGCCGCAGGGCGGAACCCGGGAGCACGAACCCTGCGACGTCGAGGACCACGTGCACGGGGGCGCCCGTGTCGGACCACAGGGAGATCGTGCCGTCCTCGCCCAGGGCGACCACCGAGGCGTTGGCCTTGTCCCGGCCTGGCGCGTAGTTGAGCACCGAGGTGCCCGGCACCGGTGCACCCCCCGCGAAGACGCGCAGGTTCCCGACGTCCGGCACGCCGGTGACGGTGACGTTGAGCAGGACGGCGGCGGCGTTGTCGGGGACGCCCGCGCGGCCCGCGACGTCGACCGTGCGCACCTGACGGGGCGCCAGCGGCCCGACGAGCTGCTGGGCGGGCTGCCGCGTGTCGAGCAGCCGCTGCGGCGTGCGCATCACCACCCCCGACCCCGCGAGGGTGTACCCCGTGACGTCGACGAGCACGCCGGCCTGCGACGCACCGCGACTCAGGTAGCAGATGCTCCCGCTCGCGGGCACGGCGACGAAGGCGCTGTTCGCGACGTCGCGACCCGGCTCGAGGTTGACAGTGGACCCGGACGGCGGCGGGGTGCGCCCCGTCCCCGCCGTGTCGGGGTAGACGACCACGTGGCCTGGGCCGGTCGGCCGCACGGTGGTGACGTTGACCAGGACGCCCGTCGCGTCCGCGGGCACGTCGCCCTCGCCCGCCACGCGCACGCACCGGACGTCGTCGGGCACCACCGACCAGTCGGCGACGACGCGGCGCGGCTCTCCCGTGACCACGGTCGCGAGGGGCTCGTCGGCCGCGACGACGACCCCGGGGG
>JAEZAR010000408.1 GCA_023430425.1 Actinomycetes bacterium
GGGCGGCGCCGCCGGCGACCGCGGCCAGCGCCGCGAGACGTCGGGTCATGGGGACCCGGGCCGCAGGCGCGCCGCGACCTGGACGGCGCGGACGGCGGCGGCGGCCTTGTTCCGCGACTCGGCGTACTCGAGCGCCTCGACGGAGTCCGCGACGATCCCTCCGCCGGCCTGGACGCTCGCCACGCCGTCCCGGATGAGCGCGGTGCGGATGGCGATGGCCATGTCCATGTTCCCGGCGAAGTCGAAGTAGCCCACGGTGCCGCCATAGATCCCGCGGCGCGCGGGCTCCAGCTCGTCGATGAGGGCGATCGCGCGCGGCTTCGGCGCGCCCGAGAGCGTCCCCGCGGGGAAGGTCGCGGTGAGGGTCTCCAGCGCCGTCGCACCGGGCCGTAGCCGCCCGACCACCGTCGAGCAGATGTGCATGATGTGGCTGAAGCGCCGCACGGCCATGAAGTCGACCACCTCGACGCTCGTCGGCACGCACACCTTGACGAGGTCGTTGCGCGACAGGTCGACGAGCATGACGTGCTCGGCCCGCTCCTTGGGGTCCGCCAGGAGCTCCGCGGCAAGGGCGGCGTCGGCCTCCGGCGTCGCGCCCCGGGGCCGTGAGCCGGCGATCGGGAACGTCGTGACGTGCCCGTCCGTGACCTTGACGAGCGTCTCCGGGCTGGACCCCACGACGGCGAACGGGGTGCCGGCGGCGTCCTGCAGCGCCATGCAGTACATGTACGGGCTCGGGTTGATCGTGCGCAGCACGCGGTACACGTCGAGCGGGTCGGCCGGGCAGGCCAGGTCGAGCCGCTGGCTGATGACGACCTGGAAGACCTCGCCGTCGCGGATCGCCTCCTTGCCGGTGCGCACGGCGTGCTCGAAGTCCTCCCGGGGTGTGCGGAAGCGCAGCTCGGGCTCCGGTGCGTCGACGAGGACGGCCGGCGGCGCCGTGGCGGGCGTCGCGAGCGCACGCTGCATACCGTCCAGCCGTCCGACGGCGTCCGCGTACGCCTCGTCCACGCGGTCGTCCGTCGCGTCGAAGTTGATGGCGTTGGCGATCAACCAGACCGTCCCGTCGACGTGGTCCACCACCGCCAGGTCGGTCGCGAGGCTGAGGGTGACCTCGGGGATCCCGAGCTCCTCGGGCGCCTTGGCCGGCAGGGTCGGCTCCCAGTGCCGGACGACGTCCCAGCCCAGGGCGCCGACGAGACCGCCGGTGAGCGGCGGCAGCCCGGGGATCGCGGGCGTGCGCAGCGCCTCGAGGGTCGCGCGCAGCACCTCCAGGACGTCACCGCCCGTCGGCACGCCGACCGGCACGTCGCCGAGCCAGACGGCCTGGCCGTCGTCGACCGTGAGCGTGGCCCGGGCGGCCACCCCCACGAACGAGTAGCGCGCCCACGTGCCGTCCACCTCGGCGGACTCCAGGACGAACGTGCCGGGCCGGCCCTGGGCCAGCGTGCGGTACAGACCCACGGGCGTGACGTCGTCGGCGAGCAGGCGCCGGACGACCGGGATCACGCGCCGGTCGGTCGCGAGCCGGCGGAAGCCGTCCAGCGCCGGCCACGTGGCCCCCCAGGCGAGGTCCCCAGGGACGTCCGGGCCGCCAGCCACCGGTGCGACGCCGGGCGCGGTCACTCCGGGCCCCCGACGACGGCGGGCAGGTCCCCGCCCGCGTCGAAGCACGTGCGAGCGCCGGTGTGGCACGCGGCGCCCACCTGCTCGACCTGGACGAGGACGGCGTCGCCGTCGCAGTCCAGGCGCACGCGGCGCACGTGCTGGACGTGACCCGACGTGTCCCCCTTGCGCCAGTACTCGCCGCGGGACCGGCTCCAGAAGGTCACGCGGCCCGTGGTCAGCGTGCGGTGCAGCGCCTCGTCGTCCATCCACCCGACCATGAGCACCTCGAGGGAATCGTGGTCCTGGACGACGGCGCACACCAGTCCGGCCTCGTCGCGCTTGAGGCGCACGGCGACGGCGGGGTCGAGGGCGGCGGGGGGCGTCACGCGGCCGATCCTGCCACGGCTGCGAGGCCCGTCGCCGCGCGATTCCGCAGCCCCGGGGTCACCGGGTCTGCGCGAGCCAGGCGGCGTACATCGCCGCGTACTGACCGTCGGCGCGCAGCAGCTCGGCGTGCGGCCCCACCTCCACGACCCGGCCGTCGGCCACCACGACGACGAGGTCCGCGGCCTCGGCGGTCGAGAGCCGGTGGGCGATCGTGATGGTCGTCCGGCCCGCCGAGAGCTGGTCCTGCGCACGGGCGATGCGCACCTCGGTCGCCGGGTCGACCGCGCTCGTGGCCTCGTCGAGCACGAGCACGTCCCCGCCGGCGACGTGGGCGCGGGCGAGGGCCACGAGCTGCCGCTCGCCGGCGGAGAGCCGTTCGCCCCGCTGGCCGACGTCGGTCGTCACGCCGTCCGCGAGGTCGGCGAGCCAGTCCGCGAGCCCGAGGTCGGCGAACGCACGCCGGGCGACCTCGGCCTGCGCCGCGTCGTCCGGCTCTCCGGGGCCCCGGAGCCCGTAGGCGACGTTCTGCGCGACGGTCCCGTCGAAGAGGAAGCCCTCCTGCGGCACGAGGACGACGCGCGCGCGGAGGTCGGCGAGCCGGATGCGGCGCAGGTCGACGCCGTCGAGCAGCACCTGACCCCGGACCGGGTCCACGAGGCGGGCGACCAGCCGGGCCAGCGTCGTCTTGCCCGACCCGGTCGCCCCGACGACCGCGACCTTGGCGCGCGCCGGCACCACCAGGTCGACCTCGGACAGCACCGTCGGCCCGCCGGGGTAGGCGAAGGTGACGTCGCGCAGCTCGACGCGCCCGGGGCCCCGAGGGCTGGGGGTGCCCCCGTCGTCGGGGTCGGTGATCTCGGCACGGGTGTCGATGACCCCGAGCACGCGGCGCCAGCCCGCGAGGGCGTTCTGCAGCTCGTTGAGGATCTCGGTGGCCATCTGCACGGGCCCGGTGAACAGCTGCACGAGGAACAGGAACGCGAGCAGCCGGCCCGCGGTGATGCGTCCGTCCACGCCGAGCAGCGTGCCGACGACGACCACGGCGGCCAGCACCAGGTTCGCGACGAGCACGCCCGAGGAGAACACCGCTGCGACGCGCGTCTGGGCGCCGACCTGCGCGTCCCGGGTGGACCGGATCGCGCTCTCGATACGGCGCTCCGTCCGCGCGCCGACGCCGTAGGCCTTGATGGTCTCGGCACCGACGACCGCCTCGGAGATCGCCCCGAGCATCGCCCCGGTCCGGGCCCGCACGTTCGCGTAGGCGGCGCTCACGCGCTTCTGCGCCGGCCGGAGCACGAGGACCAGCGGGAGGAAGGCGAGCCACACGACGAGCGCGAGCGGCCACGAGTAGACGACCATCAGCGCCGTCGCCGCCGCGATCTGCAGCACCGAGACCAGCAGCATGATGCCGCCCCACTGGACGAACAGCGAGATCGTGTCGACGTCCCCCGTGACGCGGGAGACGAGGCTGCCCCGCCGCTCGGTGCCCTGGGTGAGCACCGACAGGTCGTGCACCCGGCGGAACGCCGCGACGCGCAGCCGGGCGAGGCCGGCCTCGCTGCGCCGGAACAGGCGCACGTTGACCGTGGCGGAGCAGATGCCGGCGATCAGGAGCGCGGCCGCGGCGAGCGACACGAGCAGCGTCACGCGACCGACCTGCGGTCCGCCCTCGGCGAGGATGCCCGTGTCGATCGTCTGCTGGACGGCGATCGGCACCACGATGCGGCCGCCCGCCGCAGCCAGCGCCAGCACGAGCGTCACCCCGAAGCCCTGACCGATCTGCGGGGAGACCTCCAGGCCACGGCGCAGCGTGGCGAGCGGGCCGAGCGTGCTGGTCGTCTCCAGCCGTACCCCCTCGCTCATGCGTCCACCTCCTCCTCGGCCGCGCGCGCGGCGGTGCGCCGCTCGGACTCGCGCAGGTACGCGGTCGCCAGCTCGACGTACCCGGGGTCGCGCGCGATGAGGTCCTCGTGGGAGCCACGGTCGACGACCCGCCCGGCCGCCAGGTGCACCACCTCGTCGGCGAGGGCGACCGACGACATCCGGTAGGCGACGAGCAGCACCGTCGGCCCCGTCGGTCCCGTGCCCGGCTCCCACGCGGCCCCGAGCCCCCGCAGGATCTGCTGCTCGACGCGCGGGTCGACGGCCGACGTCGCGTCGTCGAGGACCAGCAGCCGCGGTCGGCGCACGATCGCCCGGGCGATCGCGAGCCGCTGCCGCTGTCCCCCGGACAAGTTGGCGCCCCGCTCCCCGAGGGGGGCGTCCAGCCCCCCCGGCAGTGCCCGGACGACGTGGTCGAGGCGGGCCGTGCGCAGGGCGTCCCAGACGGCGTCGTCGTCGGGGGCGCCGGGGTCGTCCGCGTCCGCCAGGGTGACGTTGGCGCGGACGGTGTCCTCGAACAGGAACGTGTGCTGGGCGACGTGCGCGACCTGGGCGGCGACGTCGTCGGGCCGCAGCGCGCGGACGTCCACGCCGTCCAGGAGGACCGAGCCGCGGCTCGGGTCGCGCAGGCGCGCCAGCAGGCCGGCGAGGGTGCTCTTGCCCGCCCCGGTCGGTCCCACGAGCGCGACCGTGCGGCCCGCGGGCAGCTCGAGGTCGACGTCGGAGAGGAGGTCGACGGGCCCGTCCGCCCCCGGCACCGTGACCGTCACCCCGCGCAGTGTCACCTGCATCCCGGTGTCGGCGACGGGCAGGGGCCGGTCACCGGGCGCCATGTCGCCGCGCGCGTCGAGCACGCGCGCGATCCGGTCGTACCCGACGAGCGCCCGCGGCAGCTCCCCGAGCACCCAGCCGAACGCGCGCACCGGCACGGCCATGAGGGTGAGCAGGTACCCGGCGGCGACGATGTCCCCGGCCTGCACGTCGCCCGACGCCGCGCGGTGCGCGCCGACGAGGAGCACCGCGAGGGTGCCCACGCTGGGCAGCAGCTCGATGACGGGGTCGAACAGCGCCCGCACCTGCCCGACCCGGACGTTGGCCGCCCGGAGCTCGTCGGCCTTGCGCGCGAAGCGCTCCTCCTCGCGGTCCGCCGTGCCCAGCGACTTCACGAGCAGGGCCGCCTCGAAGCTCTCGTGCGCGACGTCGGAGACCTGGGCCCGCAGCTGCTGCGCGCGCGTGACCGCGGGGGTCATGTAGCGCTGGAAGACGACGTTGGCGAGCACCGCGAGCGGCAGGACGGTCAACGCCGTGAGCGCGAGCCAGGCGTCCACGGAGAACAGGGCCACGGCGGCGACCCCGATCATCACTACGACGCCCAGCGCGAACGGCAGCGGGTTGAACACGCCTGTGGCCGCCTCGACGTCCGAGCTGGCGTTGGCGAGGAGCTGGCCCGTGGGGTGGGCGCGGTGCCAGGACATCGGCAGGCGCAGGTACTGGCGGGTGACCCCACGGCGGTGCCCGGCGCCGATGTCGGCGTAGCCGATGCCCGCGAAGATGCGGCGTCCGGCCACCCCGAGGGCCAGGACGAGCGCCACCGCGACCAGGGCCAGCCCCGCGAGCCCGAGGCGCGCCCGCCCGGCCGCGTCCCCGGCGAGTGCGGGGACCACGACGGTGTCGGTGATCCGCCCGAGGACCTGGCTCACCGCGACGGTCGCCGCACCGAAGATCGCGGACAGCCCGACGGCGAGGACGTACGTGCGCGGGTGGGAGCGCATGCCGCGCCAGACGACCTGCCACGACCGCCGCACGACGCCTCCGGTGAGGGCCACGCCACGACCGGCGGGCGCACCCCCCCGCTCCGGGGCGTGGTCGGTGCGTCCGGTGGAGCCGGTGCGACCGGTGCCGTCCGCGCGGGCGGCGCGGTCCCCACCGGCGGTGCGGTCGGTGCGGTCAGTGCCGTCGTCCTGGGCACCCGGGCGCACGCGCACCACCAGTCCTTCCGTCGGGGATCCCCCAGCATCTCACGGTGACCCACGAAACGATGCGACCGGCCGCGACGACGGCCTCCGCGGGCTCAGCGCACCTCGACGCCGGCCGCCCGCAGGTGCGCCTTGACGTCGCCGACCGTCAGGACGCCGAAATGGAACACGCTGGCGGCGAGCACGGCGTCGGCCCCGGCGAGCACGGCCTCGAGGAAGTGCTCCGGGGTGCCGGCGCCGCCGCTCGCGACGAGGGGCACCGCGACCTGCGCGCGGACGTCGGCGATCATGCGCAGGTCGAAGCCGTCGGTCGTCCCGTCGGCGTCCATGGAGTTCAGCAGCACCTCGCCCGCGCCGAGGTCGACGGCCTGCCGCGCCCACGCGACCGCGTCCAGGCCGGTCCCCTTGCGCCCGCCGTGCGTCGTGACCTCGTAGCCCGACGGCGTCGGCGGGCCGTCCGTCACGCGACGGGCGTCCACCGACAGCACGAGCACCTGGCTGCCGAACCGCTCGGCGATCTCCGCGACCAGCTCGGGGCGGGCGATGGCCGCGGTGTTGACCCCCACCTTGTCGGCGCCGGCCCGCAGCAGGCGGTCGACGTCCTCGACCGAGCGCACGCCGCCGCCGACCGTGAGCGGGACGAAGACCTCGTCGGCCGTCCGTCCGACCACGTCGAGCATCGTCGCCCGGTCCCCGGACGACGCCGTGACGTCCAGGAAGGTGATCTCGTCGGCGCCCTCGGCGTCGTACCGGCGGGCCAGCTCCACCGGGTCACCGGCGTCGCGCAGGCCCCTGAAGTGGACGCCCTTGACCACGCGGCCGGCGTCCACGTCCAGGCACGGGATGACGCGGACCGCGGTCACGACCCGGCCACCGAGGCGGGCTCGCCGGAGGCGGAGAGGATGTCGACGACGAAGACCAGCGTCTGCTCGGCGAGCTCGTTCTGCGTGCCCCCGTACGCCATCTCCGGGGGCACGACGAGCAGCACCTGGCTGCCGACGGTCTGCTCGACGAGCCCGGCGTCCCATCCCTGGATGACCGAGCCCACGCCGATGGGGAACGATGCGGGCAGCTTGCCCGCGCCCCAGGTCGAGTCGAACACCGTGCCGTCGGCCCAGGTCACCCCGACGTACTGCACGGTGATCACCTGCCCCGCGGCGACCTGCGGGCCGGACCCGCGGATCAGGGGCGCCACGACGAGGTCGGCGGGCGGGGGCGCCTCCGGCACCGCGATCGAGGGGTGGCCGTCGTCGGCGAGGGTGACCGTCGGGAGCCCCTCCCGGGGCTCGAGCGCCTCGCCCGACGCCCGGGTCGGCAGCAGGTCGAAGACCGCGACGGTGGCCGCGCCCGAGGCGGCGTCGGGCGGCACGAGGTGCAGGATGCGCGAGCCCACCCGCTGACCGCTGAGCGCGCGGTAGATGTCCACGCCGAGGGACTCCGCGCTGAGCAGGTACGGTCGCGGCTCGCTGGAGAAGGTCTCGTTGACGACGGAGCCGTCCGCCCCGGACTCGGCGTAGAAGTCCAGGAGGATCGGCCCGCCCTCGACGACGGGTGGCCCGCCGCCCTCCCAGACCACCTCCACGCGCGCCTCCTCGACGCTCAGCGGCGTCTCGTAGCTCAGCGTCGGCGCGGCACCCGGCTCTCCCGAGACGGTCACCTCACCGGTCGGCTCGCTCTCCTCCTGCGCGCACCCGGCGAGCGCGAGCAGCGCGACGACGCCCGCCGTGACCGCACCCCGCACCCGTCCGACCCTCACATCGACTCCATGAGCCGGTCCACCCGCTCGTCGGCGGCGCGGAAGGGGTCCTTGCACAGCACCGTGCGCTGAGCCTGGTCGTTGAGCTTCAGGTGCACCCAGTCCACCGTGTAGTCCCGGCGGGACTCCTGGGCGCGCCGCACGAAGTCGCCGCGCAGCTTGGCGCGCGTCGTCTGGGGGGGCACCGCCGTCGCCTCGAACACCTCGAGGTCGGTCACCACGCGCTCCACGAGACCCCGCGCCGCCAGCAGGTTGTACAGGCCCTGGGTGCGGGAGATGTCGTGGTAGGCCAGGTCGAGCCGCGCGACCCGCGGGTCGTCCAGCGCGAGGCCGTGCTTGGCGCGGTAGCGCTCGATGAGCCGCAGCTTGATGACCCAGTCGAGCTCGCGCTCCACCAGGTCCAGCCGTCCGGAACGGATCGCGCGCAGCCCGCGCTCCCACAGGTCGAGCACCTGCTTCATCACCGGGGTGAGCTCGAGGTCCCGCGTGACATGCCCCTGCACCCAGGCGAGGTACTCCTCCTGGACGTCCAGGGCCGACGCCGTCCGGCCGTTGGCCAGCGCGACCGTCGCCGTGCCGGTGGGGTCGTGGCTGATCTCGCGGATCGCCCGCATCGGGTTCTCCAGCGAGAGGTCGCGCAGCGGGATGCCCGCCTCCACGAGCCGGAGCACGAGGTCGGTGGCGCCGACCTTGAGCAGCGTGGTGGTCTCGGACATGGAGGAGTCGCCGACGATGACGTGCAGGCGCCGGTAGCGCTCGGCGTCGGCATGGGGCTCGTCCCGCGTGTTGATGATCGGCCGTGACCGGGTCGTGGCGCTCGAGACCGACTCCCAGATGTGGTCCGCGCGCTGGGACAGGCAGTAGGTGGCGCCCTTCGGCGTCGGGAGCACCTTGCCCGCGCCGGTGAGCACCTGGCGCGTGATGAGGAACGGCACGAGGACGTCGGCGAGCCGCGTGAAGTCGCCCTGACGACGCACGAGGTAGTTCTCGTGGCAGCCGTAGGAGTTGCCGGCCGAGTCCGTGTTGTTCTTGAACAGGTGGATGCTCCCCGGCACGCCCTCGTGCTCGAGCCGCTGCTGCGCGTCCACGACGAGGCCCTCGAGGATGCGCTCGCCGCCGCGGTCGTGCGCGATCAGCTGCGGCACGTCGTCGCACTCCGCGGTGGCGTACTCCGGGTGCGAGCCGACGTCGAGGTAGAGGCGGGAGCCGTTGCGCAGGAACACGTTCGACGAGCGCCCCCACGCCACCACCTTGCGGAACAGGTACCGGGCGACCTCGTCCGCGGACAGCCCACGGCCCGACGGCACGGCGCACGTGACGCCGTACTCCGTCTCCAGCCCGAAGATCCGTCGATCCACGCGCGCCCGCTAGCCCTGCTCGTCCGGGCCGGCGGCGTCGGGGGCACCGTCGCCGTCACCGGGCACCGCACCGGGCTCGCCGTCGCCCGCCCGGCCCGCGGCCCCGTCCAGCAGGTCGGCGAGCTGGGCGGGCGCCAGCCGCCGGAACGCGCGGCGCGGGCGCGTGCGGTCCAGCACCGCCACCTCGAGCTGCGCCGGGCCCAGCTCCCGGTCCTCCCCGCCCTGCCCCGTGCCCAGCACCCGGACCGCGAGGCGTACGGTCTCCGCGAGCGGCATGCCCGGCCGCCAGGCCTCGGCCAGCCGCTCGGAGAGCTGCTCGGCCTGGCCGCCCATGACGACGGTGCCGTGCTCGTCGGCCACCGAGCCGTCGTAGGAGAGCCGGTAGATCTGGTCGCCCTCGGGCGTCGCGCCGACCTCCGCCACGACGAGCTCGACCTCGAGCGGCTTGGACTCCGTGGTGAACACCGTGCCCAGCGTCTGCGCGTACGCGTTGGCGAGCGCCCGCGCGGACACGTCGGCGCGGTCGTAGGAGTAGCCGCGCAGGTCGGCGTAGCGCACGCCGGCCACCCGCAGGTTCTCGAACTCGTTGTACTTGCCGACGGCCGCGAACGCGATGCGGTCGTAGATCTCCGAGATCTTGTGCAGCGCGCGGGAGGGGTTCTCGGTCGCGAAGGCGATGCCGTCGTCGTACTGCAGGACCACCACCGAGCGGCCGCGCGCGATGCCCTTGCGCGCGTAGTCCGCCCGGTCCTTCATGAGCTGCTCGGGCGAGACGTAGAACGGCATCGTCATCGCGGGTCCCCCCCGCCCGGCTCGGTGAGGCGGCGCTTGGCCTCGATCTCGGCCGCGGCGGCGGCCAGCGCCTCGTCGGGCACCCGCAGGTAGCCGGCGGCGGTCACGGTCGCGACGACGGGCCAGATGCGCCGAACCGTGTCCGGCCCGCCCGTGGCGGAGTCGTCGTCCGCCGCGTCGACCAGCGCGTGCACGGCCACGCGCACCGCGTCCGCGACACCCATGCCGGCCCACCACAGCTTCTTGAGCGAGCCCTTCGCGAACGCCGAGCCCGAGCCGACCGCGTGGAAGTCCGCCTCCTCGTACCGGCCGCCGGTGACGTCGTAGGAGAAGATCCGGCCGACGCGGCGGTCGAGGTCGTAGCCGCCGAAGACCGGGACGACGGCGAGCCCCTGCAGCGCCATCGGGAGGCTGCCGCGCACGATCGTGGCCAGCCGGTTGGCCTTGCCGTCGAGCGAGAGCAGCGCGCCCTCGATCTTCTCGTAGTGCTCGAGCTCGAGCTGGAACAGGCGCACCAGCTCCAGGGCCAGGCCGGCCGTGCCCGCGATGCCGACCGCGGAGTACTCGTCCGCGGGGTGCACCTTCTCGATGTGGTGGCTCGCGATCGTGGGCCCCGCGGTCGCCCGTCGGTCCCCGGCCATGACGATGCCGCCGTCGAACGTCAGCGCGACGATCGTCGTGCCGTGCGGCGCACCGCTCACCTCACCGGGCGGCAGCGCGCGGCCGGGCAGACGCGACGGGTCGTGGGCCGCGAGGAAGTCGAGGAAGGACGACGTCCCCGGCATGGTGAAGGCGGCGGGCAGCCGCCCGTGCGTGTCCGGCGTCATCGCGGCTCACTCGCCGCCCTTCTGCACGAACCCGCGCACGAAGGACTCCGCGTTGGACTCCAGCACGTCGTCGATCTCGTCGAGGAGCTTGTCCACCTCGGCGTCGCGCGCCTGCGGGGCGGGCGTGGCGGGCTCCGGCGCGTCGACGGGCTCCTCGTCGTCGCGGTGGTGCTGGCGCTGGTCCTGGCCGGCCATGGTCGTTCCCCCGTCCTCGGCGCCGCGCGTGCGGCGGGTGATGACAGGACGATCCTAGGCGGCGCGCCCGACGAGGGGCGCGCGCGTCGTGCCCGACGGCGCGACGCTCACCCGCCGGCGAGGCGCGCCACGAGGGTCGCGGCGTCGGGGCACTCCTCCAGGAGCGCACCGACGTGCTCCCGCGTGCCGCGCCACGGGTCGCGCAGCGGGACCCGGCGCAGCGACGCGAACGTCGGCACGTCGAGCACCACGGAGTCCCAGCTCGCCGCACGCACCTGGCCGGGGAACCGGCGCACCACGGTGCCGCGGAAGTACGCCCGCGTGTCGGCCGGCGGCTCGTGCACGGCGCGGGCCACCTCGTCGTCGGTCACCAGCCGCTCGACCGCGCCCGCCGCGACGAGCCGGTGGTACAGGCCGCGCTCGGGCCGCACGTCGGACCACTGGAGGTCCATCGCGGCCAGGCGCGGGTGGTCCCAGCCGATCCGGTCGCGCGTGCGCATCGCGTCCAGCAGGCGGTGCTTGGCCACCCACTCCACCTCCCGCGCGCACGACGCCGGGTCGCGGGCCAGGCGGTCGAGCACGGAGGCCCAGCGGTCCAGCACCCCGGCCGTCGCCTCGTCCGGGCGCCCGACGGCGGTGCGCACGGCGGTCAGGTATGCCCGCTGCACGTCCAGGGCCGTCAGCGAGCCGCCGTCGGCCAGCTCGAGCCGCGTGCGCAGCGTGAGGTCGCGGCTCACCTGGCGCACCGCGCCCACGGGGTCCGCCAGCCGCAGCCCGGCGACGAAGTCGAGCAGCGCCGGCCGTTCCTGCGCCTGCTCGACCAGCCACAGCACGAGCGAGGTGGTCCCGAGCCGCAGGTACGTCGCCACCTCGAGCAGCGTCGCGTCGCCGAGGATGAGGTGCAGGCGGCGCCACCGCTTGCGGTCCGCGTGCGGCTCGTCGCGCGTGTTGACGATCGGCCGCCGCAGCGTCGTCTCCAGGCCCACCTCCGCCTCGATGTAGTCCGCGCGCTGGGAGAGCTGGAAGCCGGGCACCTCGCCGGTCGGCCCGATCCCCACGCGGCCGGCGCCCGTGAACACCTGGCGCGTCACGAGGAACGGGGTCAGGGCCTCGACGATCCCGTCGAACGGGACCGCACGGTCGACGAGGTAGTTCTCGTGCGTGCCGTACGAGGCGCCCTTGCCGTCGACGTTGTTCTTGTACAGGGCGACGTCGGGCATCGCGGGGTTCGCCGTCAGGGCGCGCGCCGCGCGCAGCATCACCAGCTCACCCGCCTTGTCCCACAGGACCCCGTCCCTCGGCGTGGTGACCTCGGGCGAGGAGTACTCCGGGTGCGCGTGGTCGACGTAGAGGCGGGCCCCGTTGGTGAGCACCGTCGTCGCGGCGCCCGGGTCCTCGTACTCCTCGACGTCCGGGCGGTCCAGCTCGACGGCGACCGTGCCGCCGTCGACCTCGGGGTCGGGACCTGCCGCGGGCCCGCCCTCGTCGGGACCGGGCGGCGCGGGGTGCGCCGGGTCGTCGGTGAGCAGCGACGGGTGGGCCGACGCCCGGTCCAGCCGGAACCCTCGCGCGTCGGCCAGCGGGTCCTCGTCCGCGTAGTCCCAGCGCGCGTGACCGGCGGGCGCGGAGGTCAGGGCCGTGTAGGACGCGACCACGTGGCTCGAGAGCAGCATCGGGTTCGCGGACGGCCGGCCCGGGGAGAGGACGCCGTACTCGGTCTCGATCCCCATCACCCGGCGCACGGTCACCGCGCCAGCCTAGCCAGCGCAGGCCCGCCGCCCGCCCCGGCGCGGACCTGCGAGCGACCCGCGACGGCGCCCGTGGCCGCCTGGACCGGACCGTGCGGTCAGAGGTACTGGCCGGTCGGGGTGACCGTCTCGATCGTCCGCCCGCTCTCCTTGCCGCCCTTGCCCTGGACGATCGTGCGGATGAACACGATGCGCTCGCCCTTCTTGCCGGAGATGCGCGCCCAGTCGTCGGGGTTGGTGGTGTTCGGCAGGTCCTCGTTCTCCTTGAACTCCTCCACGCACGCGGTGAGCAGGTGCTCGACCCGCAGCCCCTTGCGGTCCGTCGCGAGGTACTCCTTGATGGCCGTCTTCTTCGCGCGGTCGACGATGTTCTGGATCATCGCCCCCGAGGAGAAGTCCTTGAAGTACAGGACCTCCTTGTCGCCCGAGGCGTAGGTGACCTCGAGGAACTCGTTCTCCTCGGACTCGGCGTACATGCGCTCGACGGCACGGGTGATCATCGCGTCGACCGTCGCCTGGGCGACCCCGTCGTGCACCGCGAGGTCGTCGGCGTGCAGCGGCAGGTCCGGCGTCAGGTACTTGCCGAAGATCTCGCGCGCGGCCTCGGCGTCGGGCCGCTCGATCTTGATCTTCACGTCGAGGCGACCCGGACGCAGGATCGCGGGGTCGATCATGTCCTCCCGGTTGGACGCGCCGATGACGATGACGTTGTCCAGGCGCTCCACGCCGTCGATCTCGCTGAGCAGCTGCGGGACGATCGTGGTCTCGACATCGCTGGAGATCCCCGTCCCTCGCGTGCGGAACAGCGACTCCATCTCGTCGAAGAAGACCACCACCGGGTGGCCCGCCGCCGCCTTCTCGCGCGCGCGGGCGAAGATCAGCCGGATGTGGCGCTCGGTCTCCCCCACGTACTTGTTGAGCAGCTCGGGGCCCTTGACGTTGAGGAAGAAGCTCTTGGCCGGGGTCCCGTCCGGGCCGGTCCCGCGCATCTCCGCGAGCGAGTGCGCCACCGCCTTGGCGATGAGCGTCTTGCCGCAGCCGGGCGGGCCGTACAGCAGGACGCCCTTGGGCGGGCGCAGGCCGTGCTCCCGGAACAGGTCCGGGTGCGCGAACGGGAGCTCGACGGCGTCGCGGATCTGCTCGATCTGCGGGCCGAGGCCACCGATGTCGTGGTACCCGATGTCGGGCACCTCCTCCAGGATCAGCTCCTCCACCTCCGAGCGGGGCACCCGCTCGAAGACGAAGCCGCTCCGGGTCTCCACCGTGAGCGCGTCGCCGACGCGCAGCGGGGCGTCCATGAGCGGTCCGGCGAGGCGGACGACGCGCTCCTCGTCGGCCCGCCCGATGACGAGCGCGCGGTCGCCCCCGATGAGCTCCTTGACGGTGACGATCTCCCCGACCGACTCGTAGCGGCCGGCCTCCACGAGCGCCATGGCCTCGTTGAGCTTGACCTCCTGGCCGGGGCGCAGCCGCTCGAGCTCCACGGTCGGGGCGACCTGGACGTGCATCTTCCGGCCCTGGGAGATCACCTCGGCGGAGCCGTCCCCGCGTGCCGCGAGGAAGGTGGCAAAGGTCGCCGGCGGGCGCCCGAGGTCCTCCAGACGGCGCTGGAGCTCGACGATCTGGTCCCGGGCCTGGCGCAGCGCGTCGGCGAGCCGCTCGTTCTTGGCGGCGAGCGCGGCGGCGTGCCGCGTGGCCTCCGCGGCCTGGCGTCCGGGCTCCTCGGGGTGCTGGCTCATCGTCGCCCTCCGCTCCTCGTCCGACACGACGACCCTATGCACCGACGTCAAGCGCGAAAGGGGGGCGCGCTGTTCCCGGGGTGTCGTCTCACTGGGTGGCCAGCGGGGTCCGGGCTCCGATCACCGCTCGGCGTCGTCCCCGGGCGGAGGGCCGGCGGGGCCGTCGGCCGGCCCGTCCGGGAGGTCGTCGGGGTCGTCGGGCC
>JAEZAR010000415.1 GCA_023430425.1 Actinomycetes bacterium
GTGCCGGGCCGGCTGCTCGTCGCGCTCGACGTCGACGGCACCCTCATGCGCTGGGACGGCAGCGTCTCGACGGGGGTGCGCGACGCCGTGGCGGCGGTGCGTGCGGCGGGTCACCACGTCGTGCTCGCGACCGGCCGCTCCGCCACCTCGGCGTCCACGGTGGCCGTCGACCTCGGCCTCGAGCGCGGCCCGGCCGTGTGCTCCAACGGGGCGGTCACCGTCCGGATGGACCCGACGGTCCCCGGCGGCTACGAGATCGTCGAGCGGATCACCTTCGACCCCGGGCCGGCACTCCGGCTCATCCGGGCCGAGCTGCCCGACGCGGCGTACGGCGTCGAGGACGTCGGTCGCGGCTTCGCCGTCAGCAAGCCGTTCCCGCCCGGGGAGATCGAGGGCGAGCACGTCCTGGTGGAGTTCGAGGAGCTGTGCCGCCGGCCCGCCACCCGCGTGGTCATCCGCAGCCCGGAGCACACCAAGGAGGAGTTCCACGAGATCGTGTCCCGCCTCGGTCTGCACGAGGTCGCGTACTCCGTGGGATGGGTGGCCTGGCTGGACCTCAACCCCAAGGGCGTGTCGAAGGCGACCGGCCTGGAGGTGGTGCGCCGTCACCTCGGCGTCGAGCCCGCGGACACGGTGGCGGTCGGCGACGGCCACAACGACCTGGAGATGCTGCGCTGGGCCGCGCGCGGGGTGGCGATGGGCGACGCGGACGACGTCGTGCGGGCGGCTGCGGACGAGGTGACGGGGTCGGTCACCGAGGACGGCGTGGTCCAGGTGCTGCGCGGCCTGCTCACCTGAGCGCGCGGCCGCCGGGCCCGGTGGACCCGCCCCGGTTGCGAGGAGCACAATCGGCGCCCATGGCCGCAGGCATCGAGGACGTGGCCCGGGCCGCCGGCGTCTCCACCGCGACGGTGTCGCGCGCGCTGCGGGGTCTGCCGAACGTCAACGCCGCGACGCGCCGCCGCGTGCAGGACGCGGCGGCTGAGCTCGGCTACGTCGCCTCGCCGTCGGCCGCCAGCCTCGCCTCGGGCCGCACGCGCACGATCGGCCTCATCAGCCCCCTCATCCGCCGGTGGTTCTTCGCGAACGTCATCGAGGGCGCCGAGCGGACGCTCCGGGCCAGCGGCTTCGACGTCCTCCTGTACACCTTCGACGCGGGGGCGCCGGGCGAACGGATGCGCGTGGACCCCGAGGTCCTGCGGCGTCGGGTGGACGGGATCCTCGTCGTCGGGCTGCCACTGACGGTCGAGGAGATGGACGCGCTGCGGACGCTGGGCCTGCCCCTCGTGTGCATCGGGTGGGGCGGCTACGGGCAGGTGACGGTGCGCCTGGACGACCGGGGCACCGCGCGGGCCGCGACCCGGCACCTGCTCGCGCTGGGGCACCGGCGGATCGCGCACATCACCGGTGCGCCCGACGACGTGGCGCCGTGGTCCCCGCCGGTCGAGCGCGCGGCGGGCTGGCGCGCGGCGATGCTCGAGGCGGGCGTGGAGCCGTCTCCCGAGCTCGAGGGCCACGGGAACTTCGACGTGGCCGGCGGACGCCTGGCCACGCGCGACCTCCTCGCGCGGCTGCCGGACGTGACGGCGGTGTTCGCGGCGTCGGACGAGATGGCGATGGGCGCGGTCCTCGCGCTGCGCGACGCCGGGCGGCGCGTGCCCCAGGACGTGTCCGTCATCGGGATCGACGGGCACGAGCTCGGCGAGCTCGTCGGGCTGACGACGATGGCGCAGCAGGCGGACGAGCAGGGCGCGACCGCCGCCCAGATCGTCCTGGACATGCTGGCCGGCAGGGACGCCCCGGCCGAGGTCGTCTACCCGACGGTGCTCGTGGACCGGGGCTCGACGGCCCCGGCGTCGGGGGCACGACCGGGGGTCTGAACCGGCCGCGGCTGTCGCAAACGACCGCAAGCATTGCGTTCCCCGGGTCGGGTCCACATGACCGGTCAGGAGACCGGTCATGTGCAGCAGGGCAGGTCAGCGTGGTGGGACGGTGCCCACGCCCGCCCCGGGCCGCCGTGACGCAATCGTGACCTGATCGGAACCCGTCAGCGGCCGGGTGGCCTTGCCGCGCGTGGTTGCAAGCGCTTGCATTGGAGGGCATGCACCGGCCGGCGACCCCGCCGTGGCCGGGCCGTGGGGGATCACCACGAGGATGTGGAGGACGAATGCGAAGCAACACCAGACACCGCATCACCGCGGTCGTCGGCGGGCTGAGCCTGGCGTTCGCGCTGGCCGCCTGTATGCCCGAGGACGAGGAGCCCAGCGGCGGTGGCGGCGGCGGCGAGACCGAGGACGGCGGCGAGGTCGCGGAGGGCTGCGAGGACTACGAGCAGTACGGCGACCTGGCAGGCACCACGGTGACGGTCTACACGTCCATCGTCGAGCCCGAGTCGGTCGACCAGGAGGAGTCGTACGACAAGTTCGAGGAGTGCACCGGCGCGACCATCGCCTACGAGGGCTCGCGCGAGTTCGAGGCCCAGCTCCTCGTCCGCATCCAGGCCGGCAACGCCCCGGACATCGCCTACATCCCGCAGCCGGGTCTGCTCCGCACCATCGTCGAGCTGCCCAACAGCCCGATCGTCCCGGCGCCCGACGAGACCGAGGCGAACGTCGACCAGTACTTCGCAGAGTCCTGGAAGGACTACGGCACGGTCGACGGCGAGTTCTACGCCGCCCCGCTCGGCGCGAACATGAAGTCCTTCGTGTGGTACTCGCCGAGCATGTTCGCCGACGCGGGCTACGAGATCCCCGAGACCTGGGACGACATGATCGCCCTCTCGGACCAGATCGTCGCCGACGGCGTCGCCAAGCCCTGGTGCGCGGGCATCGAGTCCGGTGACGCCACCGGCTGGCCGGCCACCGACTGGATCGAGGACATCGTCCTGCGCTCCGCGGGCGCCGAGGTCTACGACCAGTGGTACACGCACGAGATCCCGTTCAACGACCCGGCGATCGTGGAGGCGTTCGACTACGCCGACGCCATCCTGCGCAACCCGGACTACGTCAACGCCGGCATCGGCGACGCCTCGTCCATCGCGACGACCCCGTGGACCGACGGCGGGTTCCCGATCCTCGACGGCCAGTGCTACATGCACCGCGCCGCGAACTTCTACCAGAACCAGTGGCCGGAGGGCACCGAGGTCGGTGAGGACGGCGACGTCTTCGCGTTCTACCTGCCCCCGATCGAGGCGGACAACCGCCCGGTCCTCGGCGGTGGCGAGTTCGTCGCCGCGTTCGCGGACCGTCCGGAGGTCCAGGCCTTCCAGACCTTCCTGTCCAGCGCCGAGTGGGCGAACGAGAAGGCGGCCGTCACCGAGGCCGGTGGCTGGGTGTCGGCGAACTCGGGCATGGACGTCGAGCTGCTCGCGACGGACTTCGACCGGCTCGCCGGCTCGGTCCTCGCGGACACCGAGACGGTCATCCGGTTCGACGCGTCCGACCTGATGCCGGGTGAGGTCGGTGCCGGCACGTTCTGGACCGGGATGGTCGACTGGATCACCGGCGCGAGCACCGAGCAGGTGCTCTCGCAGATCGAGGCGTCCTGGCCGTGATCGAGGCCGTGCGACCACGCACGTGCACATCAGCACCATGAGGTGAGACAGCAGGGGCCCGTACACCGTGCGGGCCCCTGCTGCGCCCCCGCCGCCACCACGGCCGGCCGGGGGGTGTGGTGGAGGGCGGGCAAGCCCTAGGTTGGGAGCGGCACCCGCGGTGCCGCTGGGACGGCGACGAGGCCGCTCACGGGAGGTCGGTGTGGACTACATCTCGCGGTACGTGTCCTGGCTGTTCGGCCAGATCAGGGACTTCCTCGTCTACCGAGGTGACGACCCGGGCCGCAAGCTCATCCTGATGGTGCTCGCCATCGCGATCTTCGTCGCGGTGATGGGTCTGATCCTGTGGCTGGTCGACCGGCCCAAGAAGGCACGCACGTGGCTGGTCGCGGGCGCCTTCGTGGGACCGGCCGTGCTCGCCCTCATCTTCGGGCTCGTCTACCCCGCGCTGCTGACCATCAACGCGTCCTTCAAGAACCGCTCGGGCACCGAGTACGTCGCCCTGGAGAACTACGCGACGGCGTTCACCGAACCCCAGTTCCAGGCGGTGCTGCGCAACACGGCGCTGTGGGTGCTCCTGGTACCCCTGCTCTCCACCCTCATCGGCCTCGTCTACGCGGTGGTGGTCGACCGCACGCGGTTCGAGAAGCTCGCCAAGACGCTCGTCTTCATGCCGATGGCGATCTCGATGGTCGGCGCGGGCATCATCTGGGGCCTCGTCTACGACCCGCGGCCCGGGTCCGACGGCGACCCGCGCGGCCTCATGAACGCGTTCATCGCGCTGTTCGGCATCGAGCCGGTCGACACCCGGCTCGCGACGCCGCCGATCAACACGCTCTTCCTCATCGTCGTGATGATTTGGATCCAGACGGGCTTCGCGATGACGGTGCTGTCCGCGGCGATCAAGGCGATCCCCGACGACATCATCGAGGCGGCGAAGCTCGACGGGCTCACCGGGTTCGGCATGTTCCGGTTCATCACCGTGCCGAGCATCCGGCCGGCGCTCGTCGTCGTCCTGACCACGATCGCCATGGGCACGCTCAAGGTCTTCGACATCGTCCGCACCATGACCGGCGGCCAGTTCCAGACCTCGGTGGTCGCGAACGAGTTCTACGACCAGAGCTTCCGCCTCAACAACCAGGGCCTCGGCGCGGCCCTGGCCGTGCTGCTCTTCGTGATCGTCATCCCGATCATCATCTACAACATCCGCCAGATGCGACTGTCGGAGGCGATCCGATGACCACGACCCCGCTCCCGCCGCAGGCCGTCGCGAAGGCGGAGCCCGGCGAGGTCTCCGGACCGCCGTCGGAGGGCAAGATCCAGCGCCGTGCCCGGCTGGCGACGACGAAGCTCTCCTCGCCCTGGGCGACGGGCATCGCCATCCTGCTCGCCGTCCTGTGGACGACGCCGACCATCGGCCTCTTCATCACCTCGTTCCGGCCCGACAGCCAGATCCGCCGCAGCGGCTGGTGGCACGTGTTCACCAACCCCGAGCTCACGCTCGAGAACTACGAGAACGCGCTCTTCGGCGGGTCGACGAACCTCATCAACTACTTCATCAACTCGCTGGTCATCACGATCCCGGCCAGCCTCATCCCGATCTCCATCGCGCTGCTCGCGGCGTACGGGTTCGCGTGGATCGACTTCAAGGGGCGCAACTTCCTGTTCGTCGCGGTGTTCGCGCTGCAGGTGGTCCCGCTCCAGATCGCCCTGATCCCGCTGCTGTCGCAGTACGTGGACTGGGGGGTCAACGGCTCGTTCTGGACGGTGTGGCTCTCGCACACGATCTTCGCGCTGCCCCTGGCGATCTTCCTCCTGCACAACTTCATGAAGGACATCCCGCCGTCGCTGGTCGAGGCGGCGCGCGTCGACGGCGCGGGGCACGTGAAGATCTTCTTCCAGGTGATGCTGCCCCTGCTCACCCCGGCGATCGCCTCCTTCGCGATCTTCCAGTTCCTGTGGGTGTGGAACGACCTGCTGGTCTCCCTGACCTTCACCGGTGCGACGCCGAACGTCGCACCGCTGACGGTCCGGGTCGCCGAGATGGCCGGCACGCGCGGCGGTGACTGGGAGATCCTCACCGCCGGCGCGTTCATCTCGATGATCGTCCCCGTCACGGTGTTCCTGCTGCTGCAGCGGTACTTCGTGCGGGGCATGCTGGCCGGCGCCGTGAAGGGCTGACCACGCCGGACGCGGGGCTCCGGGGAGGTGGCCCCCGGGGCCCCGCGGGCGTGTCCGGCCCCTCGTCGCCCTAGCCTGGCCCGGTGACTCTGCTGGGCCGGCTCGTCGGGCGCACCCCGCCACCGGCCCTCTTCGTGGTCTCAGGCCTCGGCCAGTACGTCGGGGCGGCCCTGGCCGTCGGGCTCTTCGCGACCGTGTCGGCGGCCGGCGTGGGCTGGGCCCGCATCCTCGTGGCCGCCGTCGTGCTCGTCGCGTGGCGCCGGCCGTGGCGCGCGGCGTGGACCCGCCGGACCCTGCAGGCGGCCGTCGCGTTCGGGGTCGTGCTCGCCCTCATGAACGTGACCTTCTACCTCGCCATCGAGCGGCTGCCGCTGGGCACGGCCGTGGCCATCGAGTTCGCGGGGCCGGTCACGGTGGCCGTGCTCACGGGTGCCGGGCGCCGGGAGCGGGCCGGCGCGGCGCTCGCGGCCGTGGGGGTGGTGCTGCTGGCGGGCGTGACCCTCGTGGCGGGGCGGGACGCCGCCGTCGGCCTCCTGCTCATCCTCGCCGCCGCGGTGTGCTGGGCGGGGTACATCGTCCTCGGGCGGCGCGTGGCCCTCGCGGGCGACGGGGTCACCCGGCTCGCGGTCGCCATGGCGGCGGGGGCGCTGGTGCTGGCGCCCGTCCTCGCGCCGTCGGGCCTGGCGGTGTTCGGCGCGTGGGACACGGCTCTGCTCGTGGTGGGGGTCGCGCTGCTGTCGTCGGTGATCCCCTACGGGGTGGAGCAGGTGGTGCTGCCGCGGGTGTCCGCCGCGGCCTTCGCGGTGCTCCTCGCGCTGCTGCCGGCCAGCGCGGCGGTGGTCGGCGCGGTGGCGCTGCGCCAGCTGCCCGGCCCGGCCGAGGTGGTCGGCCTCGTGTGCGTCTCGGTCGCGATCGCCCTGACCTCGCGCCGCAGCACGCCGCCACCGAGCCGCCCGCGGGTGCGGCCGAGTCGGCCTGAGGTCTAGAGGTACTGGCCGGTGCTGCGCCGGTCGTCGGCCTCGCCGGCGGCGGGCCCGGGACCGCCCGGCACCGGCTGACCCTGCGCGACGATGACGCCGGGTGGCAGGGCGCGCCGCATCTGGGCGAGCTGGGCCTGCGTGCTCATCTGCTGGGCCACGAGCGCCGTCTGCAACCCGTGGAACAGGCCCTCCAGCCACCCCACGAGCTGCGCCTGGGCGATCCGCAGCTCGGCGTCCGACGGCTGGCCCTCCTCCGCGAAGGGCAGGGTGATGCGGTGGAGCTCCTCGACCAGGTCGGGCGACAGCCCGTCCTCGAGCTCGCGCAGCGACCGCTCGTGCACCTCCGCCAACCGCCCCCGGGCGGCGTCGTCGAGCGGCGCGGAGCGCACCTCGTCGAGCAGCTGCTTGATCATCGTGCCGATCCGCATGATCTTCGCCGGCTGGCCGATCATCGCGGGATCGGTCGGATCGAGAGCCGTTCGCTCCTCGTCGGGGCGGGCGTCGGCGCCGGTGGCGGGGCGGGGGGTCGCGCGGTCGTCGCTGGCGGTCATCCCCCCATCATGGCGGGGTAGCGTGACCGCGAGCACCCGGGAGGACCGATGACCTGGCTGGACTCCGCCGCCCACCGCCGCTGGCTCGAGGCCGAGACCGACCGGCTCCTGGCGTTCGGCCGCGGGTCCCGGGTCGACGGCGGCTTCGGCTGGCTCGACGACACCGGCGCGGTGGACCCCGCGCCCGCGCACCAGCTGTGGATCACCTGCCGGATGACCCACGTGTTCGCCCTGGGTGCCCTGCTCGGCCGGCCCGGCTGCGCCGCGCTGGTGGACCACGGCGTCGCCGCGCTCGCCCCGGGCGGCCCCTTCCACGACGGCGAGCACGGCGGCTGGTACTCGGCGGTGGGCGCCGCGGGGCCGGCCGACGACGGCAAGGCCGCGTACCCGCACTCGTTCGTCGTCCTCGCCGCGGCGAGCGCGGTCACCGCCGGGCGGCCCGACGCCGACGCCCTGCTCGCGGAGGCCCTCGACGTCCAGGAGCGCCGGTTCTGGGACGAGGAGGCAGGAATGGTGCTCGAGTCCTGGGACCGCGCGTTCGCCACCCCGGAGGCCTACCGGGGCGTCAACGCGAACATGCACACGGTCGAGGCCTACCTCGCCGCGGCGGACGCGACGGGCGACGACGTCTGGCTCGACCGGGGCCTGCGCATCACCGAGCGGGTCGTCCACGGGTTCGCCCGCGACAACGGCTGGCGCATCCCCGAGCACTTCGACCCCGACTGGCGTCCGCTGCTCGACTACAACCGCGAGGCCCCCGCGCATCCGTTCCGCCCCTACGGGGCGACGATCGGGCACTGGCTCGAGTGGGCCCGGCTCGCCCTGCACGTCGGCGCCGCGCTCGAGGCCCGGGGCCGCACGGCGCCCGCG
>JAEZAR010000438.1 GCA_023430425.1 Actinomycetes bacterium
GTCGGCGACGGCGCCGTCGCCCTCGGGCGGGACGGTGCCCAGCTCGCGGGCGTACGCGGCCAGCCGCGCCCGGGCGAGGACCACCACCTCGCCCTCCAGCGCCGAGCCCGGCGCCGGGCACACGCGCACGTACTCCACGTCCGGCCCGACGGCGATGGCCTGGTTCGCGGGCAGCGTCCACGGCGTGGTCGTCCAGATGAGCAGCAGCTCGCCGGTCTCCAGGCGCACGCCGATCGTCACCGCCGGATCCTGCCGGGGGGCGTAGACGTCGTCGTCCATCCGCAGCTCGTGGTTGGACAGCGGCGTCTCGTCGCGCCAGCAGTACGGGAGGACCCGGTAGCCCTCGTAGACCAGGCCCTTGTCCCAGAGCTGCTTGAACCCCCAGATCACCGACTCCATGAAGGACAGGTCCAGGGTCTTGTAGTCGTTGTCGAAGTCGACCCAGCGCGCCTGGCGGGTGACGTAGTCGCGCCACTCGCGCGTGTAGCGCAGCACCGACTCCCGGCACGCGTCGTTGAACGCCTCGATGCCCATCGCGTCGATCTGGGCCTTGTCGGTGATCCCGAGCACGCGCTCGGCCTCGAGCTCGGCGGGCAGGCCGTGGGTGTCCCAGCCGAACCGCCGCTCGACGCGCCGACCGCGCATCGTCGCGTACCGCGGGACCACGTCCTTGACGTACCCCGTGAGCAGGTGCCCGTAGTGCGGCAGGCCGTTGGCGAACGGCGGCCCGTCGTAGAAGACGAACTCGTTGCTGCCGCCCTCGCCCGCCGGGCGGCCGTCGACCGACGCCTGGAACGTCCCGTCGGTGTCCCAGTGGGCGAGCACGTCGCGCTCGAGCGCGGGCAGGTCCGGGGAGGGCGGGACGGCGTCGTCCGATCGATGCAGGGGGTACACCATCGAGGGGGCTCCTGGGTACGTCACGGCGGGTGCGAGGACGACGTCCCGCCGGACGGCGGGGCACCGCGGTACCACCTCGCTTGCCGTGCCCCGGGGGGCGACGACCTCTCGACAGGCTGTGACGGGCCCACCCGTCCGGGTCTAGTGAGGAGGCGAGCGGCGCGCCGCACGGTTCCCGTTCTTCCGGAGGCTCGCCGGTGATGGCCGGGTCGACGCCTGTGGGCCGATCGTACCGGGCGCCCGGGCGCCCCCGGCACCGGCGACGCATCGGCACGCCCACGGGCGGTCGGACGGGCCCGATCCGCCTCCACCACGGTCGCTGGGACACGGGACTTGCGGTTGACGTAACGTCAACGCCTACCGTCGAGTCGTCAGGAGGTGACGGCCATGGGTGACCACTCGATCCGCGAGGTGGCCCGCGCGAGCGGCACGACGAGCCGCGCGCTGCGCCACTACGAGGCCGTCGGCGTGCTGCCGTCGACCCGGGTGGGGGACGGGGGCATGCGGTACTACGACGACGACGCCCTCGTCCGCCTGCAGCGGGCCTTGGTCCTGCGGGCCCTCGGGCTCCCGCTCGCCGACGTGCGGGCGGTGCTCGACGGCGAGCGGGACCAGGTCACCGCGCTGCGCCGCCACCTCGACGAGCTGCGCCGAGAGCAGCACCGGCTGGCGCGGATGGCCGCGTCGGTCGAGCGCACTGTCCATGCACTGCAGACGGGAGGGCCGATCATGGCCGAGGAGATGTTCGACGGGTTCGACCACACCCGCTACCGCGAGGAGGTCACCGAGCGTTGGGGCGCCGACGCCTACGCCAGCGGCGACCGGTGGTGGCGCACGATGTCCGACGACGAGCGCCGGGCCTGGGGCGAGCGGGCCGCACGCTTGGGGGCCGACTGGACCGCCGCCGCCGCGTCCGGCATCGCGCCGGACTCCCCGGAGGCGCAGGACCTGGCCCGCCGCCACGCCGACTGGCTGGGCACCGTCCCGGGCACCCCGACGTCGGCCCCCGGCGTGCCGGCGCGGGAGTACCTGCTGGGGCTCGGCGACATGTACGTCGCCGACCCGCGGTTCGCGGCGAACTACGGGGGCGAGGCGGGCGCGCGGTTCGTCCGGGACGCGCTGCGCGTCTGGGCGGACTCCGCCCGCTGACCCCCGCGCGCGCTCAGGCGTCCCGCGCGACGACCGTGTTGGACGCCTGGGCGCGCGGTCGCAGCACCATCGAGTCGACGTTGACGTGGTGCGGCCGCGTCAGGCACCAGACGATCGCGTCGGCGACGTCGTCGGCGGTCAGGGGGGACCCGACGCCGGCGTAGACGGCGTCCGCCCGGGCGCGGTCCCCCCGGAAGCGCACGAGCGAGAACTCCTCGGTGGCGACCATGCCGGGCGCGATCTCCACGACGCGCACGGGCTCCCCCACCAGCTCGAGCCGCAGCGTCTCGGCGATCGTGCGCTCGGCGTGCTTGGCGGCCACGTACCCCCCGCCCCCGGGGTAGGTGCCGTGCCCGGCGGTCGACGTCAGCAGCACGACGTCCCCGCGGCCCGACGCGCGCAGGTGCGGCAGCAGGGCCTGGGTGACCCGCAGGGTGCCGAGCACGTTCACCTCGAACATCGCCCGCCACTCCGCGACCGAGCCGGTGGCGACCGGGTCCATCCCGAGCGCTCCCCCGGCGACGTTGACGACGGCGTGCAGCGGCCCGGCCGCGCGTGCCGCGTCCGCCAGCCGGGCGACGTCGTCGTCATCGGTGACGTCGACGGGCACGGGCACCGCCCCGGTCGCCTCGGCGAGGGCGGCCAGCC
>JAEZAR010000450.1 GCA_023430425.1 Actinomycetes bacterium
CGCCAGGACCGCGGCGTCGGCGGTCACCGTGCCGGTGGCGGTGGTGACCGTCACCGCGTCGGCCGACAGCGCCAGGCCGGTCGCGGGGTCGGCGAGCCGGACGTCGTCGGCGGGCAGGGTGAGCCCCAGGTCGGTCGCGAGCGGGACGGGGGCCGTCCTGGTGAGCAGCTCCTTGGACAGGGGCGGCCGGTCGTACGGCGGCACGCCCTCCGCGCCGAGGACCGTCAGGTGGCCGCTGAAGCCCGCCTCGCGCAGCGCCGTGACGGCGGCGGCGCCCCCGAGCCCGGCCCCGACCACGACCACCGAGGACGGTGGGACGGGTCCGGTCGGCACGGCCCCACGGTAGCCTGGCGGCCGTGACCGAGGAGGAGCGCCACCGGGCGCCCGCGCTCTGGGTCGTCGTGGCCGGCCTGGCGGCCGCGGTCGCCGCGGCGGCCCTGCTCGGCGCCTTCGAGGGACTCCTCGTCCTCGTCCTCGTCCTCGCCGGCTCCGCCGCCGCCCGCCTGCTCGGCCGCGGGCGCCGGCCCGAGGGCGTCGCCGTGCGCTCCACCTGGCAGGACGCCGCGGTGCTCCTCGCCCTCGCGGTCGCCATCGCGGCCCTCGCGACGACCCCCGGCGTCGGTGACGGCACCGGGGGGGCGTCGCGGTCGGGCCCTCAGGGGCGCCTGTCGTCCTCCTCCTCGACGACCTCCTCGACGACGACGACCTCCTCCTCGACGAGCGTCCCGTCATCGGTGTCCTCGTCGTCGTCCTCGTCCAGCTCGTCGGCCGACGGCACGTAGGCCTCGGGCGGCGGCGGGGCGAACGCCATGACGAAGAGCCCCACGATCGCCGCTCCGACGAGCGGTGCCACCCAGAACAGCCACAGCTGGCCGACCGCGTCCCCGCGGGCGAAGATCGCGGCCGCGGTCGAGCGCGCGGGGTTGAGGCCGGCGTTGGTCGCGAGGCCGGTGAGCATGATCATCGCGCCCAGGGTCAGGCCGATGGCGAACGGCGCGGTGGCGACGGCGGCCCGCCGGCCGGTGACGCCGAGGATGACGGCCACGAAGACGGCGGTGGCCACCACCTCGAGGATGAGCGCGCTGCGCAGGTCGAACTCGACCTGGCCGCCCGCGAGGGTGGACAGCGGCGAGTGCTCGCCGAAGCCGTTGGCGACGGTGGCGAACATGCCCGACGCGTCGGCGTCCGGGGTCTGGGTGAGCAGCGCGGACAGGCCCGACGGCACCGTCACGTAGAGCACGAGGGCGGCGAGGGTCGCGCCGACGAGCTGGGCCACCCAGTACGCGAGCATGTCGAGGAACCCGACGCGGCCGGCGAGCGCTGCGCCGAGGCTCACGGCCGGGTTGAAGTGGCCGCCGGAGACGTGCCCGAGGCCGGCGATGAGACCGGCGAGCACCAGCGCGGTGGCCAGGGCGACGCCGAGCGTGCCGAGCCCGGTGGCCTGCAGGTACAGCGACGTGCCGAGGATGACCAGGACGAGTGCGAACGTGCCGAACAGCTCGGCGCCGACCCGGGTGAGCAGCGGGACGGCGGGGGCCTCCGTGACGCCGGCCTCGCCGAGCTCGTGCGGCTCGACGGCGGTGCCCGGTGGTGGCGGCGGCGGCAGGTGGGGGCCGGTGGCGGTGGTCATGGGCGTCCCTTCATGGAGCCGAGGACTTCGGCGGACGGGCCGATCCTGCCACCGCACGCACCGCCCGCGCGCCCCCGTCGTCGCCGTGGCCGCCGGCGGCGGGGGCGATCGCGTGAGATCTCTCGACGTCGAGTAACCTTGCCGGAGCATCCGCGTGCCCCCTCCCGCGACGGCACGCCCCCGCCGCCCGACGCGCGGCACGCGACCCGAGGAGTTGTGGATGGCGAAGATCACGGTGGCCGGGCCCGTCGTCGAGCTCGACGGCGACGAGATGACGCGGATCATCTGGCAGGCCATCAAGGAGCGCCTCATCCACCCCTACCTCGACGTGGACCTGCGGTACTACGACCTGTCGATCACGAACCGGGACGCCACCGACGACCAGGTCACCGTCGACGCCGCGCACGCGATCGCCGAGCACGGCGTCGGCGTCAAGTGCGCGACGATCACGCCCGACGAGGCGCGGGTGACCGAGTTCGGCCTGAAGAAGATGTGGCTCTCCCCGAACGGCACCATCCGCAACATCCTCGGCGGGGTGGTGTTCCGCGAGCCGATCATCATCAGCAACGTCCCCCGCCTCGTGCCGGGCTGGACCAAGCCGATCGTCATCGGCCGCCACGCGCACGGCGACCAGTACCGCGCCACGAACTTCAAGGTGCCGGGCCCCGGGACGCTCACGATCACCTACACCCCGCAGGACGGGTCCGAGCCGATCCAGCACGAGGTCGTGCGGTTCCCCGACGGCGGCGGCGTCGCGATGGGCATGTACAACTTCACCGACTCGATCCGCGACTTCGCCCGGGCGTCCTTCGCCTACGGGCTGCAGCGCGGCTACCCCGTCTACCTGTCGACGAAGAACCCGATCCTCAAGGCCTACGACGGCGCGTTCAAGGACATCTTCGCCGAGGTGTTCGAGGCGGAGTTCAAGGCCGACTTCGACGCCGCGGGCCTCACCTACGAGCACCGCCTCATCGACGACATGGTCGCCGCCGCCCTGAAGTGGGAGGGCGGCTACGTCTGGGCCTGCAAGAACTACGACGGCGACGTGCAGTCCGACACCGTCGCGCAGGGCTTCGGCTCGCTCGGTCTCATGACGAGCGTCCTCATGACGCCGGACGGCCGCACCGTCGAGGCGGAGGCGGCGCACGGGACCGTGACGCGCCACTTCCGGCAGCACCAGGCCGGGCAGCCCACGTCGACCAACCCGATCGCCTCGATCTTCGCCTGGACGCGCGGGCTCGCCCACCGCGGCAAGCTCGACGGCACCCCGGACGTCACCGCCTTCGCTGCGACCCTGGAGGACGTGGTGGTGCGGACCGTCGAGGGCGGCGCCATGACGAAGGACCTCGCCACGCTGGTCGGGCCGGACACGCCGTGGCTGACCACCGAGGACTTCCTCACCGCGCTCGACGAGAACCTCGCCGCGCGCCTCGCCTGATCCCCCGCGCCGGCGACGGCGCCTGGAAGGAGCACCATGACGGGTCCCGCCGAGGGCGCCCCGGTCACCGTCACCGTGACCGGTGCCGCCGGGCAGATCGGCTACGCCCTGCTGTTCCGGATCGCCTCCGGGGACATGCTCGGGCCGGACACCCCCGTGCGGCTGCGCCTGCTGGAGATCCCGCAGGCGGTCACGGCCGCCGAGGGCACGGCGATGGAGCTCGCCGACTGCGCGTTCCCGCTGCTGCAGTCGGTCGACATCTTCGACGACCCGCGCGCCGCGTTCGACGGCGTCGGCGTGGCGCTGCTCGTCGGCGCGCGGCCGCGCGGCCCGGGCATGGAGCGTGGCGACCTGCTCGAGGCGAACGGCGGCATCTTCGGCCCGCAGGGGGCGGCGATCAACGCGGGTGCGGCGGACGACGTCCGCGTCCTCGTGGTCGGCAACCCGGCCAACACCAACGCGCTCATCGCGGCGGCGCACGCACCCGACGTGCCGGCGGACCGGTTCACCGCGATGACGCGGCTCGACCACAACCGGGCGCTCTCCCAGATCGCCGCCCGAACGGGCGCGCCGGTCGGCCAGATCGAGCGGGTCGCCATCTGGGGCAACCACTCCGCGACCCAGTACCCGGACGTCACCCACGCCACGATCTCCGGTCGTCCGGCGACCGAGGTCCTGGACCGCAGGTGGCTCGAGCACACGTTCATCCCGACGGTGGCCCGACGGGGGGCGGCGATCATCGAGGCCCGTGGCGCGTCGTCGGCGGCGTCGGCGGCCAACGCCGCGATCGACCACGTCCGGTCCTGGGTGCACGGCACACCCGAGGGCGACTGGACGTCGGCCGCCATCAGCTCCGACGGCTCGTACGGCGTGCCGGAGGGCCTCGTCTGCTCCTACCCGGTCGTCTCGCGCGGCGGGGCGTGGGAGGTCGTCCAGGGCCTGGAGGTGGACGAGTTCTCGCGCTCGCGCATCGACGCCTCGGTGGCCGAGCTGGTCGAGGAGCGCGACGCGGTCCGGTCGCTCGGCCTGGTCTGACGGGAGGGCCCGTGCGCGTCGCGGTGCGGGTGCGCCCGGGCGCCTCGCGCACCCGGGTGGGCGGCGCCCACGGCGACCGGCTCGTGGTGACCGTCTCGGCG
>JAEZAR010000451.1 GCA_023430425.1 Actinomycetes bacterium
ACCGCACCCGGGCCGGCGCGTTTTGACCCCTCCCGCTCGGCACAGGTACCCTGGCCTGTCGTTGTGCGGCTTCGGCGCGCCTGCGGGTTGTCGCCCGGGGAAGCGCTGCGGGACCACCGCGCGACGCGCCCGATCCTCCGAGCGAGGGGGCCGGGACACCATCAGCTACGCGAGACATGAGGCTACGACCGTGCGCACGTACACCCCGAAGCCCGGCGACGTCGAGCGGACCTGGCACGTGATCGACGCCACCGACGTCGTGCTGGGCCGGCTCGCCACGCAGGTGGCCACCCTCCTGCGCGGCAAGCACAAGGCGACGTTCGCCCCGCACGTCGACACGGGCGACTTCGTCGTCGTCATCAACGCCGACAAGGTCGTGCTCACGGGCAACAAGCGCGAGACCAAGATCGCCTACCGCCACTCCGGGTACCCGGGCGGCCTGCGCGCCACCCCGGTCGGCGAGCTCCTCGCCAAGCGGCCCGAGCGCGTCGTCGAGACGGCGGTGCGCGGCATGCTGCCCAAGACGACCCTCGGCCGCGCGCAGCTGCGCAAGCTCAAGGTCTACGCCGGCCCGGAGCACCCGCACGCCGCGCAGAAGCCCCAGCCCTTCGACATCACGCAGGTCGCCCAGTAGGGCGCTGGCGCGACCACCCACCCACAGGACGCGAGGACACCGCAGTGGCCGAGACCACGGTCGACACCGACTTCGAGGGCGAGACGCCCGGAACCTACACCTCCGAGACGCCGACGCCCGGCGGCCGCGGCCAGAGCCTGACCGCTCCCGGCCAGGCGCTCGGCCGGCGCAAGGAGGCGGTGGCACGCGTGCGCCTCGTGCCCGGCACCGGGCAGTGGCGGATCAACGGCCGCACGCTCGAGGAGTACTTCCCGAACAAGGTGCACCAGCAGATCGCCGCCAGCCCCCTCAAGCTCGTGGACGTCGAGGGGCGCTTCGACGTCATCGCCCGCATCACCGGCGGCGGCGTCACCGGGCAGGCCGGCGCGCTGCGCCTCGGGATCGCCCGGGCCCTGAACGCGATCGACGCCGAGCACAACCGGCCCGCGCTCAAGAAGGCCGGGTTCCTCACCCGCGACCCCCGCGTCGTCGAGCGCAAGAAGGCCGGTCTGAAGAAGGCGCGCAAGGCGCCGCAGTACTCCAAGCGCTGACCCCACGAGCCACGGCCCCGACGGACGACCGTCGGGGCCGTCGGCCTTCCCCCGCCGGGGACCCGCGCAGCGCCCGGTCCGGCCGGGCGCCGCGGCTCGCGTCCGGCGCGGGCGGGCGGCCGGACACGGGGGCGGGGTCTGTGGAACAGTCGGTGCACGACGAGGAGGTCTGATGGGGCGGTTGTTCGGCACCGACGGGGTACGCGGCGTGGCCAACCGGGACGTGACCGCCGAGCTGGCGCTCGACGTGTCCGTCGCCGCGGCGCACGTGCTGGGTTCGACGGGGGCCTTCGAGGGCCACCGGCCGCGGGCCGTGGTGGGCCGTGACCCTCGGGCGTCGGGCGAATTCCTCTCCGCCGCCGTGATCGCGGGTCTCGCGAGCGCCGGGGTGGACGTCGTCGACGTCGGCGTGCTGCCCACGCCGGGCGTCGCCTACCTCACCGCCGCGCTCGGGGTGGACCTCGGCGTGATGCTCTCCGCATCCCACAACCCGATGCCGGACAACGGGATCAAGTTCTTCGCCCGCGGCGGCCAGAAGCTGCCCGACGAGGTGGAGGACGCGATCGAGCAGCGCATGGGCGAACCGTGGGAGCGGCCGACGGGGGCCTCCGTCGGGCGGATCAACGCCGAGCCCGGCATCACCGAGGAGCTCTACGTCGCCCACCTCGTCGGCACCCTCCCGGAGTCGATCGCGGCTCCCGGCCTGACGGGCCTGCGCATCGTGGTGGACTGCGCCAACGGCGCGGCGAGCGAGGCGGGGCCGGCGACGCTGCGCGCGGCCGGCGCCGACGTCGTCGTCATCAACGCCTCCCCGGACGGGCGGAACATCAACGAGAAGTGCGGCAGCACCCACATGGAGCCGCTGCGGGCGGCCGTCGTCGCCGCCGGCGCCGACCTGGGCGTCGCCTTCGACGGCGACGCCGACCGGTGCCTCGCGATCGACCACACGGGCGCGCTCGTCGACGGCGACCAGATCATGGGGATCCTCGCCGTCGCCCTGCGCGAGCGTGGCGAGCTCGCCCACGACACCCTCGTCACCACCGTGATGAGCAACCTCGGGCTCACGCTCGCCATGACGGGGGCCGGCATCCGCACCGTGCAGACCGCGGTGGGGGACCGGTACGTCCTCGAGGCGATGCGCGCGGGCGGCTACGACCTCGGCGGTGAGCAGTCGGGGCACCTCGTCATCGCCCGGCACGCCACGACCGGGGACGGCATCCTCACCGCGCTGCAGGTGGCGGCCCGCGTGGCCGAGTCCGGGCGCAGCCTCGCCGAGCTGGCGAGCGCGATCCCGCGCCTGCCCCAGGTGCTGGTCAACGTCTCCGGGGTGGACCGCACGCGCGCCCAGAGCGATCCCGGCCTCCAGGACGCCGTCGCGGCCGCCGAGGCCTCGTTGGGGGAGACGGGGCGCGTGCTCCTGCGGCCGTCGGGGACCGAGCCGGTGGTGCGCGTGATGGTCGAGGCCCAGGAGGAGGCCGTCGCCGAGCAGGTGGCTGCGGAGCTCGCCGAGGTGGTGCGCGAGCGGCTGGCGCTGTGACCGGCCCGGCCGCCCCGCTGACCGCGCGCGAGATCGCCCGCCAGGTCGACGAGCTCCTGTCGCGTCCCGCGCCCTGGCCGATCGTGCAGGCGGGGCACCCCGTCCTCCGGCGTCGCGCGACGCCCTACGAGGGCGGGCTCGGCGCCCGCACGCTCCAGGCGCTGGTCGCCGGCATGCGCGTGACCATGCGGGAGGCGCCCGGCGTCGGGCTGGCCGCGCCGCAGGTCGGCCTCTCGCTGGCGCTGGCCGTCGTGGAGGACCCGGGGGCGCCCGACGACGAGACGGCCCGCGCCCGGGAGCGCACCCCCGTGCCGTTCCGGGTCCTCGTCAACCCGGCGTACGAGCCGGTCGGCGACCGGGAGGTCGCGTTCTACGAGGGCTGCCTGAGCGTCGTCGGCTGGTCGGCCGTGACGTCCCGGTGGCGCTCCGTGCGGCTCACCGGCGCCGACGAGCACGGGCGCCCGCTGGACGAGGTGCTCACCGGGTGGCCCGCGCGCATCGTCCAGCACGAGACCGACCACCTGGCCGGCCGGCTCTACGTCGACGTGGCCGAGATGCGCTCGCTCGCCGGCGACCGCGAGGCGGCCGCCTGGGCGTTCGAGCCGGTGCCGCTGCGGGCCGCGGAGGTGCTCGGTTTCCCCCTGCCGCCGTCGTCGACCCCCTAGGCCGCCCGCCCCCGGCCGGCACCGGCGGAGCGGTCCGCCCGCGGGGCTCTCGGGGGTGATCCCGGGGGCGCGTCGGGGGAGACCCCGATGCCCGTGCGGGTCGCGGTGCCCTACCGTGAGCAGCACGACGGCGAGGAGGGCCCGTGGGCGAGGTGCTGAGCGCGGTGAGCGACTGGGCGATCGCGCTCGCCGGCACGCCCTGGGTGTTCGTCGCCCTCTACGCCTTCGCGACGATCGACGGGTTCTTCCCGCCGATCCCGAGCGAGTCCGTCATCATCGCGCTCGCGGCGCTGTTCGTCGCCAGCGACACCCCCGACTTCTGGATCCTCGGCGCGGTCGCGGCGGCCGGGGCGTTCACGGGCGACCAGATCGCGTACTCGATCGGCAAGCGCATCCCCATCCGGCGGCTGCGGTTCATGCAGGGGCCGAAGGCGCAGTCCGCCGTCGCGTGGGCGGAGCGGGCGCTCGCCGAGCGCGGCGCCTCCTTCATCATCGCGGCGCGGTACATCCCGATCGGCCGGGTCGCGGTGAACATGACCGCGGGTGCCGTCCGCTACCCCCGGATCCGGTTCAGCGCGCTCGCCGTCGTCGCGGCGATCAGCTGGTCGATCTACTCGGTGCTGCTCGGCGTCGGCGCGGGGCACCTGCTCGGCGAGGAGGAGCCGCTCCTGGCGATGGCGGTCGGGGTGGTGGGTGGGCTGCTCCTGGGCCTGCTCGTCGACGCCGCGCTCCGCTGGTGGGGGCGGCGCCGGGGGCGACGGGCCGGCGTCGTGACCGACGCCGACGCCCCGGGGG